>NZ_NEJR01000010.1:0-208486 GCF_002113165.1 Pseudomonas sp. B19(2017) | reverse complement strand
CGAGCGTTTCGGCGAGCGCAACGGCCTGAATCTTGAACTCATCGGTGTAGTTGCGGCGAGTGGTTGGGTACATGGCAACCTCCAAGATAGCGATGTAAGTATCGCTTCTTGGCGTCCGTTGTCACGGGGCAGGCCCACCAAAAACCGTCGGCTCCCATCATCCGGCCCCTACGCTGCGCTCCGGGGTTCCCTCGCTACGGGCCTGCTCCCGGGAGTACGCGCTGCAGGCCCCATCCATGGGGCCTCAGCGCTTGACGGGCATCCATGCCCGTCACCTCCCTCCGCAGTCCCTTCGCTCGGCCTCCTGAAGTCGCAATCGGCGGCGCCTGAACTACCGTGCGCTTAGAAGCAAAAGCAACGGCAACGCCACCGGCAATACCGATTCCAATCAACGATCCTTGAACTGCGCCTCGCGCTTGGCAATGAACGCAGCCATCCCCTCTTTCTGGTCTTCGGTAGCAAACGCCGCATGGAACACACGCCGCTCAAAGCGCACCCCCTCGCTAAGGGTGACTTCGAACGCACGGTTGACGCTCTCCTTGACCATCATGCTCACCGGAATCGACTTGCTGGCAATGGTCGCGGCCACCTTCAGCGCCTCTTCCACCAGCTCTGCCTGCGGCACGATACGCGCCACCAGCCCGGCACGCTCAGCTTCCTCAGCCCCCATCAGGCGGCCGGTCAGGCACAGCTCCATGGCCTTGGCCTTGCCCACCGCGCGGGTCAGGCGCTGGGTGCCGCCCATGCCCGGCAGCACACCGAGGTTGATTTCCGGCTGGCCAAACCTGGCGTTGTCCGCCGCCAGGATGAAGTCACACATCATCGCCAGCTCGCAGCCGCCGCCCAGGGCAAAACCGGACACCGCAGCGATGATCGGCTTGCGCCGGTTGGCAATGCGGTCGGCATCGCTGAACAAGTCGTCAACGTAGATTTGCGGATATTGCAGCTCAGCCATTTCCTTGATGTCGGCACCAGCGGCAAAGGCCTTGGCGGAACCGGTCAGCACCACGCAGCCGATGTTCGGATCGCGCTCAAGCTGGTCCAGGGCCTGGTTGATCTCACCGACGATCTGCGCGTTCAGCGCGTTCAGCGCCTGCGGGCGGTTGAGGGTGATCAGGCCGACCTTGCCGTGGATGTCCAACAGGATGGTTTCGAATGCCATGCAGACTGCTCCTTCAAAGATTGCGCGCAATGACCATGCGCTGAATGTCGCTGGTGCCTTCGTAGATCTGGCAAACCCGAACGTCGCGGTAGATCCGCTCCAGCGGGAAGTCCCTCAGATAGCCATAACCGCCCAGGGTCTGCAAGGCATCCGAACAGACCTTTTCGGCCATTTCCGAGGCAAACAGCTTGGCCATCGATGCTTCCACTAGCGCCGGGCGCCCGGCATCGCGCAGCGCGGCGGCGTGCAGCACCATCTGCCGGGCCACGGCAATCTTCGTCGCCATGTCGGCCAGGCGGAAGGCCACCGCCTGGTGCTCGATCAGCGCCTTGCCGAAGCTCTGCCGCTCGTTGGCGTAGTCACGCGCCACTTCGAACGCCGCACGGGCCATGCCCACTGCCTGCGAGGCGATACCGATACGGCCGCCTTCGAGGTTGGCCAGGGCGATCTTGTAGCCTTCGCCTTCGGCACCCAGGCGGTTGGCCACCGGCACGCGTACATTGTCGAATACGATCTGGCAGGTATCGGAGGCGTGCTGGCCGAGCTTGTCCTCGACCCGCGCCACCTGGTAGCCCGGCGAATCGGTGGGCACGATGAAGGCGCTGATGCCGCGCTTGCCCGCGTCCGGGTCGGTCACGGCGAACACGATCACCACCCCGGCGTTCTGCCCGGAGGTGATGAACTGCTTGCTGCCATTGAGTACGTAGTGGTCACCCTCCAGACGTGCACGGGCCTTCAGGCTGCTGGCATCGGAGCCGGCCTGCGGTTCGGTCAGGGCAAAGGCACCGAGCATCGCGCCGCTGGCCAGCGGGGTGAGGAACTGTTCTTTCTGCTGCTCGCTGCCAAAGCGCAGGATCGGCACACAGCCCACCGAGTTGTGCACGCTCATGATGGTCGAGCAGGCGCCGTCACCGGCGGCGATTTCCTCCAGGGCCATGGCATAGGCCACGTAGCCGGTGTCGCTGCCACCCCACTGCTCCGGCACCAGCATGCCGAACAGGCCCAGTTCGGCCATCTCCTCGATGGCCTCCTTCGGGAAGCGGTGTTCCTTGTCCCATTGTTCGGCAAACGGCTTCAGGCGTTCCTGGGCAAAGGCGCGTACCGCGTCGGCGATTTGTTGTTGCTCGTCAGTTACCAGCATGGTTCACCTCAGTACAGGCATTCGACAGCCATGGCCGTGGCCTCGCCACCGCCGATGCAGATGGCCGCGACACCACGGCGCAGGTTGTTCTGGCGCAGGGCCGACAGCAGGGTCACCAGGATGCGCGCGCCCGAAGCGCCAATCGGGTGGCCGAGAGCACAGGCGCCGCCATGGATATTGACCTTGTCGTGTGGCAGGTCGAGGTGCTTCATGGCCGCCAGGGTGACCACGGCAAAGGCCTCGTTGATCTCGAACAGGTCGACCTCGGCCAGGCTCCAGCCGGTGCGTTTCATCAGCTTGTCGATGGCACCGATCGGCGCGGTCGGGAACAGCGCCGGGGTGTCGGCGAAGGCGGCGTGGCCGTGGATCACCGCCAGCGGCTTGAGGCCGCGCTTGTCGGCTTCGGAGCGGCGCATCAGCACCAGCGCCGCAGCGCCGTCGGAGATCGAGCTGGAGTTGGCGGCGGTTACCGTGCCGCCTTCGCGGAAGGCCGGCTTGAGCTGCGGGATCTTGTCCAGGCGCGCCTTGGGCGGCTGCTCGTCGTCCTTGATGACGCGCTTTTCCTTCCCTTCGGTGACTTCCACCGGCACGATTTCGGCAGCAAAGCGGCCACTTGTGATCGCCTCCTGGGCACGGGTCAGCGAGGCGATGGCGAACTGGTCCTGGGCTTCGCGGCTAAAGGCGTTGGCCTGGGCGCAGTCTTCGGCGAAGGTGCCCATCAGGCGGCCTTTGTCGTAGGCATCCTCCAGGCCGTCCATGAACATGTGGTCGATGACCCTGCCGTGGCCCATGCGGTAGCCGCCACGGGCCTTGTCCAGCAGGTACGGCGCGTTGGTCATGCTTTCCATGCCACCGGCCACCACCACATCGGCGGTGCCGGCCAGCAGCAGGTCATGGGCCATGATCGCCGCCTGCATGCCCGAACCGCACATCTTGTTCAGGGTGGTGCAGGTGGTGTGCTTGTCCAGCCCGGCACCCAGCGCGGCCTGGCGCGCCGGCGCCTGGCCCTGGCCGGCCGGCAGCACGCAGCCGAACAGCACCTGCTCGACACTGGCAGCATCGATGCCGGCGCGCTCCACAGCGCCACGGATGGCCGCACTGCCCAGTTGCGGGGCAGTCAGGCTTTTCAGGTCGCCCTGCAGGCCACCCATGGGCGTGCGCACGGCGCTGACGATAACGATCGGGTCGTTGGCGAGGGTCATGTTCGCTCTCCTTATTTGGCAGCCATGCGCAGTGCACCGTCGAGGCGGATCACCTCGCCGTTGAGCATGCTGTTCTCGATGATGTGGCGGGCCAGCGAGGCATACTCCTGCGGGCGGCCCAGGCGCGGCGGGAACGGCACGCCGGCGGCCAGCGAGGCGCGTACTTCCTCGGTCATGCCGGCCATCATCGGCGTTTCGAAGATGCCCGGGGCGATGGTCATCACACGGATGCCGAAGCGCGCCAGTTCGCGGGCGGTCGGCAGGGTCAGGCTGGCAATGGCGCCCTTGGAAGCAGCGTAGGCCGCCTGGCCTATCTGCCCGTCATAGGCAGCGATGGAGGCGGTGTTGATGATGACCCCGCGCTCGCCCCCCTCATCGGCAGGCCCTTCGGCCATGGCCGCAGCGGCCAGGCGCAGCAGGTTGAAACTGCCGATCAGGTTTACGTTGATGACCTTGGCGAAGCTGGCCAGGCCGTGCGGCCCCTGTTTGCCCAGCACTTTCTCGGCACCAACGATGCCGGCGCAGTTGACCAGCCCGTGCAGGCTGCCAAAGGTGCTGACAGCCGCATCCACCGCCGCCTGGGCGGCCTGCTCGTCGCTGATGTCGGCCACCGCGAAGCGGGCATTGTCACCCAGTTCGCGTGCCTTGGCCTCGACGGCCTGGGCATTGAGGTCGACCAGCATGACCTTGGCGCCGGCCTCGACCAGCATCTGTGCGGTAGCAGCACCCAGCCCGGAGGCGGCGCCGCTGACGATGAAGTGTTTGTTGGCTATTTGCATGATCGGTTTCCTTTCAGGCGCTGGCAGGGGTGGCCTGTTGCGCTTGTTGTTTGGCGACTTCCTGGTTGCGCAGGATGAAGCGTTGCAGCTTGCCGCTCGGGGTCTTGGGCAGCTCGCTGACGAATTCGATTTCCCGTGGGTAAGCATGGGCATACAGGCGCTGGCGCACGTGCTGGCGCAAGGCCTCTTCAAGCTCGGCGCTGCCCTGGTAACCGCTGGCCAATATCACGAAAGCCTTGATCAGCTCGGTGCGCTCCGGGTCTGGCTTGCCGATCACCGCCGCTTCGACCACCGCCGGGTGCTCGATCAGTGCGCTCTCCACGTCGAACGGGCCGACACGGTAGCCGGAGGTGGTGATCACATCGTCGCTGCGGCCGACGAAGCTGATGCTGCCGTCCTGGTTCAGCTCGACGGTGTCGCCGCTGAGGTAATACTTGCCGACGAAGGCTTTGGTCGGCAGGCCGTGGTAGCCCTCGAACCAGCACAGCGGCGACTGCTCGCGATCGACCGCGAGGATGCCCGGCTGACCGGCGGGCAGTTCGTTGCCCTGCTCGTCCAGTACCACGATGCGGTGGCCAGGGATGGCGAAGCCGGCCGAGCCGAGGTGTACCGGATGCTGCAGGCCATGGTGGTTACACAGCACCATGCCCAGCTCGGTCTGCCCATAGTGGTCGTGAATGGTCACGCCCAGCTCATCGGCGAACCAGCGGATCACTTCCGGGTTGAGCGGCTCGCCGGCACTGCTGACCACCCGCAGGCGGCCCTTGATCGGCGCGGCGAAGTCATCCCCGGCGGCAATCAGCAGGCGGTACGCGGTAGGCGAGCCGGCCAGGTTGGTGATGCCCAGCTTGTCGATCACCCGCGCGCAGCTTTCAACGCTGAACGGGCCATCGTAGAAGGTGGTGGCATGGCCCAGCGACAACGGGCCGGTCACTGCGTAATACAGGCCATAGGCCCAACCCGGGTCGGCCAGGTTCCAGAAGTTGTCCTCGGGGCGCAGGTCGATGGCATCGCGCATGTAGCCCTGGAACGCGACGATGGCACGCAGCGGCACTTCCAGCGGTTTGGCCGGGCCGGTGGTGCCCGAGGTGAACATCAGCAGGAATGGATCGTTGCCAGCACGCATGACCGGTTCGCAGGTGCCTGTGGCAGCGTCCAGGCAATGCTGGAAGTCCAGCTCGCCACTGCGGGCCCCGACCGTGATCACGGTCGGGCAACCCTGCACCTCATCAAGCTTGGCACGGTTGTGGCGGTCGGTGACCACGACGCGGGCGCGAGATTGCTCCAGCCGATGCTCGATGGCCTTGGGGCCGAACGCGGTGAACAACGGCTGGTACACCGCGCCCAGGCGCCAGGTGGCGAGGATCGTCACCAGCAACTCAGGCGTACGTGGCATCAGCCCGGCGACCCGGTCGCCGGCCGCCACGCCTTGCTCCCTGAGCACACTGGCGAAACGGGCAGCCTGGGCCTGGAGCTGATCGAAGCTGTAGCGGGTGCTGTTGCCGTCCCGATCCACGTGGACCAGCGCCAGCTTGCCCTCGCCGGCATGGCGGTCACAGCATTCGATACAGGCATTGAGGGCATCGAGGTCGCCATGCAGCGCCGCAGCGGCGGCCTGGGCATGGTCGAACGCACGAGCGGCCTCGGCGTAATCGCGCATCGTCGGACTCCTGAATTGTTGTTGTTGGAGTTGAACCATCGTTGCGACGATGTTCGCGCCACGCCTACGTCCCGGCAATGGCCAAAGCTGTCAATCTGGATGACCGGTTTGGCCGCTCGGCTGTATCGCCTCTGGCGCCTGTGATGCCTGCATAGCCTCTTTGGTCAGTTTCAGCGCCAATTCGCCAAGGGCCTTGTCACGCGCCTTGTTGAAGTCCTCAGCCTCTCGAATGTACTGAGGATTGCCCAGACCGGGTGAGGTGTCGACAGGCGCCTGCCATTGGTTTTCCAGCGCCTCCCAACGCGCTTCGTATTCGCTTTCGACTTGGGCGAATGCGTCCTTGTGCAGTGCCCGCAGCGAATCGACCCAGAACTTGCGCGTGCTGACGAACAATGCCAGCTCATCAGTGGCTTCTGCGCTGATCACGGCGTTGTAGGCACGGTCGATATCGGCCTCGCTGACATCGGCAATACCCGCAAACAGCATGTGCTGCGGCTGGCCAAGGAGGTTCAGCCGTTCAGCCAGACCCACACGGTAGGCCAGGCTGACCTCCACTTCTTCCTCGTCTTTCGCACCCCGCTGCCATCGCCCGTCGGCATAACGAGCCATGTAGTCTGCCTCGGCCAGCGCTCGAACTTTTTCGACCCTGAACAGGCGCAGGGCAAGTAGCAGCCGCTCGCGCGCAGTGGCGGCAGGCTCCGCATTGTGTGTGAACGTCGAGACATGCATGGCTACCTCTAGCTGGCTGAAGCACGACGCGGCACTGTCGGCGCATGTGCGCGGGTCGTTCGCCAGGTCGAACAGATCCTGGCGCGTGCCTGTGTTCTTGCTCGCCGCACCGATCACTTGCCACACGCGACACCCTGTATCTTCACGGGCAGCACGGAAATCAGCGCTCTCTGTGTATTCGCCAAGCAGGTCGAAGAATGCATCGCTGCCCTGCTCGGCACGCAAGGCGTCCCACTGCGTTACGCCTACATCGCGATCTTCATCAGCCAGCGTGCCCAACCATTTTTCTCTGGACTGCACGATCGGCGGATTCTCGACGATGGGGAAGCCTGCATGGTGCAGTTGCTCGCGTATCGTCTCGACCAGCGGGTTACCTGAATACAAAAACGACAGCCGCTGCCGGACCGGCGCTTGCAACAGTGCCAGGGGCAAATCCGTGACCTGGTTGTTGCTGATGTCGACATACGTGAGGTCCTCGCAGCGCTCAAGGCCTTCAGGTACGGTGCGCAGGCCCGTGCGGCGCAGGTTGAGCGACTGCAGATGGGACAGATCCCCCATCGACAGCACGGTCGCTTCGATCAGATTGTCGCTCAGGTCCAGGCTGCGCAGTTCGGTCAAGCCGGCAATCACTCGCGCCTGGCCACTGGTAAAACGAACGCGATTGCCACAGAGGTTCAGTTCCTCGAGGTTGTTCAGCCGCCCGAGGCCGGCCGGCAACATGCGCAGGTTGTTGTAACTCAGGTCCAGCGCCCTCAGCCGCGGAAAATTTTGCAGAAAGCCTGGCGGCAACACTTCCAGTTGCAGGTTGCTCAAGGTCAGGTGAACGATGTGGGCGAAATCGGTATGGATGGGCAGCGTAGGCAACTCCCCCAAGGGCATCGGTGGCACGTGCAGCCGGGTGTTCCAGCCGGTATCACCCGGTAAGTAAACGCGCTCCCCCATCATCTGCCAGGCATGGCGGAACGTGTCGCTCACCCGCACCCGCCGCTCACGCTGCGATTCGTCGGCACGTCGGGTCCAGGCCTGCAGGCTCTCATCCAGACGGTCAAACTCCATCTCTTGCATCAACAGGCTGCTGTAGGGTGAAGAGGTGCGCTGGTACATCAGGTCCAGGTACTCCTCAACCTGCTCCTCGGGGAAAGTCGGATACAGGCTGCGCACGCGCTGACGCAGCGTGCATTCTGGCGACTCCAGGCATGAGAGCACCGGGCCCAACGGGTAGCCGACGCGGCCGTCTGCGAGGCGTTGCAGGGAAGCACCCAGCGGTCGCGCCTCGCGCCAGCCGAGCGAGGCCAGCAGCTTCGTACGCTTGCGCGGTAGCCAGCCCTGCACCTGGGCACGGATCTGCCCAGGCAGGTCTTCGCCAGCCAGGCCGAGCTTCTGCAGGTAAGCAGGCGCCAGCGTGGCGGCCAGCACCTCGAACAGTCCTCGCGGCTCGGCCACTTCCAGGTCATCGGGGAGCCCGCGCTCGCCGAAGAGCTGGAAGCCGCCATCCTTCCAGACCATGTCGAGCGTCTTGCGCTGATCACCGAATGCAGGACCCAAACGATCCACAACAGGCCCACTGGAGGAGCCCTCGCGCAGCACCAGATAGACCTGGTCGCGGGCAAGCCCCTGTTCCTGCAGCAGGGCAAAGACCAGGCTGACCAGGTCAGCACTGTAACTGCCGCGCAGATAAAGTGCTTCGCGCAGGCGTATCAGCCGGACCTCCTGCACCAGGGTGCGTGCCCGCAGCGCCAGGACCAGCGGCACTCGGTGGTTGCTGATCATGTTCAGGCGCATCGGCGCGGAGGCGTCCTTGAGGATGTCCAGTGCGTAAGCCTTGGGCAGCGACGGGAAAGCGCGCTGCAAGACTGCCAGCGCCGGGTCATCCGGGAGGTACTGCGCGGCGAAGTGTTCCAGCATCGGTTGGCGCAGGGCAGCTGCCTGGAAGGTGATGGCCTGCAATTGCTCATCGGCGGCCAGCGTTTGCACGCCCAGGTGCTCAGCGCACCAGAGCATCCGCTTGATGTAATCGGGGCCTTCAGCAGTTGGCATGAAGAAGGCTTCGTTACGCGCATGCGCGTCGAATCGCTCGAGGGTGTCACGCAATGCCACCGGCAACGGGCGACGATCGACCAGCAATTGGCGCAACGCGTTTTCATCGACATCGGCCACGTGCAGAATCTGCCCGACACGCTCGGCATCCAGCAACCTGGCCGCCGGCCACAGGCGCGTCAGCAACTGCTGCTCGCCCTGCCACTCCAATGGCCGATCAAAGCGCAACCACCAACCCCGCTCGCCATTGCCAAGCAACGGCGGCCCGTAGGTTCCGGGGCCATTTTCGTGCAGCAGGCGCCAGGTACCGCGAGCGTCCTGGCGCACGCGAAAGAAGCTTCCATCGCTGTGCCACCATTGACCTTGCGGGCTATTGAACAGACCGTCGTCACGCTCGCTCAGGCCAGCATCAGTGGGCACCTGGCAATAACCGGACAGGTCGTTGCGCCACAGCCGTTGGCTCGCCTTTTCAGTGGTTACCGGCTCCAGCGATTCAACAAAGGCGTTCCGGGCCGTATGCACGCCCAGCGACACCGCACCCAACAGGGCGACGGAGTTGATGACCTCCAGCAGATGCCCCATGGCCTCGTGCTGATGGCCCTGTGACCAGTCGCTGACGCCTTCGTAGACTTCGCCCAGCAGTTGCCGGGTCATGTCGGCCAGCAACAAGGCGCCGACCACCGGCACGAACAAGCCCGCCAGGCTGACCACTGCCAGGCCTACGCTTTTCAGCCTGGCCAGGTGCTCGGCCGTCGCGGCGCGGTCTGCCAATGCAGTGGGGACTGCCAGAAAGCGTGCGTCATCCTTCAGCCGCTGCACGTGCCTGTCGGCCAGATCGGCGAAAATATTGCCGCTGATCGACAACCGTTTCGGCTGCAGGTCAGGCTTGGCATCACCGGCCCGGGTAGCCAGCAACGCCAGGTAGCTCGCACGCTCGCTCAAGGCGATACGGCGGGCCAAGGCTTGCTTGAATGTCGAGTCACCCAGCGCCTCGACCAGCGCCAGGTTCACTGCGCTCCAGTCGGCGAAACGGCGCAACGGTCGCGTACTGAATGCGGGGAGGTAAAGGATCACCGCTTTCAGGCTATTGGGTGGGCCAGCGGGAAAATCCGACTGCCGTCGCGGCGGCTCGCGCAGCTCGAAGGCAACGGCCCCGTCCACCCGGCAATCCAGTATCTGCAAGCCTTTACCCGCGGCCGTCCAACCTTGGGCATGTTGCGCGTGCTTGCCTTGGGCCAGCTCGCGCAACAGCTTCACATCGCTATCATCCAGCTGCCCTTTCAATGCCGCCAATTCGACAGCCGAGGCGAGCTCATGGCGCTTGTCTGCGGCCAGGGCGGTGGCGAACGCCGGATTCAAGACCTGCTCCAGGTGTGCCTGGTAAGCAGCGCCGACATCCTGCTCGCGGCTCAGCTGGGCAAGCGCGGCGACATCGTCGGTCAGAGTCTGGGCGGGCTGTTGCTCGGTCGGCGCGTCCCTGAGTACAACCGTCTCGCTGTCGAACGACTCATTGGCCTTGAAGTTCTGCAGAAGCTTTTGCAGCAACGGTTCGTCCGCGAAGCGGGTCTCGAAGTCCGGCGGAAGCAAGCCTGGAATAGGCTCGAAGGGTCTGTGCGTGATCCGCGTGCGCTGCTCCCGCCACACCGCCGTATCCAGATCTACCGACACACCCAGCTTCGCTGCGATGGCTGGCTGCAGCCGATCCTTGGCAAAGCGGTCCAGTGGCAGCAGTTGCTTGTACAACGCAGCCAGCTGCCGCTGGCTGTCAAGGTGGGCACGCAAGACCTTGACCTGCGCCTGGCTGGCTCCCTTCAGCCAGCCGGGCAGGTTCTTGACGATGAAATCGTTGGCGGGATACTGATACTGGGGGTAATTCCTGGCATGGCGCACAAGCTGCATCCTGTGATTTTGACGGGATACAAGCTTGTTCGCCCACCTACCAGGCTTGCAGACGGAAGCCTTGCCGCGCTGCCTGCTAGCGTTCAGGATCGCTGGTTCGCCCCTCTGCGTCTTCGGCCCGGGCTTGCAACACCTCCTTGGTCAACAGCACTTTCAGGCGCGAGAACGCGGCGTTGCGAAGCTCATCCAGGGTTCTCCACCGCTCCAGGTACTGCTCGCTGGTCAGCCCCTCCTGGTCCGCCAGCACGCCGGCCCTGGCAGCGTAATCATCCGTGATGGCCTTGAACTGCGCCTTGTTCTGCTCCTGTGCTTGCAGCCACTCGCTCCAGAATACCTGTTCACTCAGGAACCAGGCCTGTGCCTCGATGGTTTGCGCGGCCTTCACATGATTGCGCGCCTCATCGAGCTTCGCTTTGCTGACCTCGCCAAGCCTGGCGAACATCATCGAGCGGGGCTGCGCTGGCAGTTTCAGTTCCTTGGCCAAAGTGACCAGGTAGTAGAGGCTGGCCTCGACCTGGTCAAGTTCAGGGTCAACCAACAGCCGTGCCGCTATATCTTCTCTGATGAACGCTTTCAGCGCGTCGAGCCGGAACAGTCCCAGGCCCAGTTCGAGTAACGCAGCCTTCTGACCTGCCGGCGCACGATTCGCCTTGACCACCAGGGCGTGCACTTGCAGCTCGCTGAAGCGCTCCGCGGCGTTGTCCACGCAGGTGGTGTCTTCGCTGGCAAGTGTGTTGATCGCCTGAGCCAGCTCGGCATCATCATCCATCGCATCCAGCAGCGCCCATACACGCGTAGTCAGGTCCTCGCGATAAGCCGCATTGAGGTAATCTGCGCTGTCCTGCAGCTTTTTCAACAGGTTGAGCAAACTGGCCTGATTGTCGTCAGCAAACAACCGGTCCCATCGCGCTGCCTGCTCAGCGGTGGCCTGCGGACCCACCCATACCTGGCGGGCAGGCTGCTGGGTACTGGGCGCCTCTTGGTCGTGATGCAGTTCATGACGAGGGCGGGCACGCAAGCGATTCAGTTGCTCCAGGGGGATGGAATTGTGGTCCAGCTGAAGCGCCGACCGGAAGCCAAAAGGCATGCGCATGATCGTGTCGGGTATCTCGTTCAGCTGGTTCGAACGCAAGTCCACAAGTCTCAACATCCAGCAATATTCCAGGCCGACAGGCCATTCCAGCAGGCGACAATGAGCGAGGTACAGGTGCGTCAGCACCGGCGCCTGGTGGAAGTGCAACGTCATTCGGCGCAGGGGATTGAAGCTGAGGTCAAGAGACGTCAGACGTGAGAGTTCAGCCAAAGTATTACGCCCTTGCTCCTCAAGACGGATACTGTTGTGGGACAGCTGCAGGGTTTCCAGCCGCGTCAAATGCTGGATCCCTTCAGGCACGGCGGTCAGGCGGTTCCTCGCCAGGTTCAGCCGACGCAGCTGCCCGAAGCAACTGAAGAATGCATTTGGCATCGACTGCAGTGGTGTGTTGACCATGACCAGGGTGGTGACATGGTTGAAGTCGATGCCGCGATGCAGCTCCGGCAGGCTAGTCACCTGATGGCCGCTGAGGTCCAGCAGCAAGCCGTGCCCCCGCTGTTGTTCGGCATCGCTCTGCAGTTGCCGGCGCCAGGCGGCGCGCATGCTGCGCGCAAATTGCCGACGCGCCGCCTGTTCATGGCCGGTCGCACCCGCGACCCACTCGCCAAGCTGGCCATTGAGCAAACGGAAATTTTGCTCCTCGAAAAGCAGCGTGTCGAACGGCCGGTCGCTCTCCATTATCCGATGCACATGTTCATCGATCTGCCTGGGAGAGTCGCCTTCGTAGAGTTCTGCAAGGCGTCGGCGTATGCGCAATACCGGCGCCCATTCACGTGAGTGGCCTCCGCCCAGTGCATAGCCCACCCTACCATCAGGCAAACGTTGCCCCGGGTTGAACCAGCCCTTGCGCGCCACCCAGCCGAACAGTCGAAGCAGTTTTTCGCGATTGACCGGCAGCTTGTCGATTACCTGGCGCCGCAATGTCGCGGCCTGCCCTACGCTGCCCAAGCCCAGGCGAAGGCGTTGCTCGGTGCTGAGCAGGGTGGTGATGACATGGAACAGATCATCCGGTTCGGCGCTTTGCTGCTCCAACGCCACACCACGCTCATCATGGAGAATGAATTGGCCATCCTTGTGCACCAGAATCGACTGAGTCGTCTCTGGCGATTGCGGATTGAGCACAGCCAGCAAGCGGCCTGACGAAGACCGCTCACGCAGTTCCAGGCGCTCAGGGTAGGACCAATGGTCAAGGCGCGACAGTATCCCGAACACGACCTCACCGGTCACGTCGTTGTAGGCGTTGCGCAGCATCAGCCCTTGCTGGGCCTGGTTGAGCCGGGCCAACTGTTGTAACGCGCGAGCCTGGGTCGACACCGACAATGGCAGACGCCGCTGAAGCTCGACCTGTTCCCGTTCGGGGAGGCTCAGCCGGGTGGCCAGTTCGCTTGCATAATCGGGCGCAAGGTCTGGAAAGTCGCGCAGGATCAGTTGCACTGCCGGGTCTGTGCCCGCGTCCGTCTGGGTGAGATAGCCGAACAACCCTTGGCGCAAGCGTGGTGCATGCTGCTCGATGGCGCTGGCCAGGTCGCTGTCCTTCACCTCGGCCAGCACCGGCTGCTGCCGGCACCAGTCATGCAGCTGCGGGTCACTGATGTCGCCCGGACTGGAACGCAGTGCTGCAAAAAAGCGGTTGATGCGTGCATCGGCGGCAAATGCGCGCAGGGTACTGCGCAGGTTGACCGGCAATGCCCGGTTCTCCACCAGGATGCCGCGCAATTCATCGATGTCGCAGCATGCCGCCTGCAGCACCTGCTGCCCGGTTTGCTGATCGAGCGGCTGACCTTGTGGCCACAACCGGTCGAGCATCATGGCGGCATCGTTCCACATCAGTGGCGTCTCGTCCGGCAAGCGCCAGAACCGTTCGCCATTGCACTCGACCACTGGCCCATAAGCCTCTGGCCGCTGCGGATGACGAATGCGCCATGGCCCGCTCTCAGGGGATTGGTGCACCTGGTAGAAATGCGCGTCCACACGCATCCAGCGACGTTCGCCGAGGTGATAAAGGCCATCGCCTTCAAGCTTGGCGCCCTCGGCTGACGTGCGGTACACACTGAGGTCATCGCTCCACAACCGCCCCTCGGCGCTCACCCCGGTGCTGACCGCTTCAAGGCCATCGACAAACGTGCTGCGGGTGAAGTGCCGCAACGCCACGCCAGCGCCAGCCACCACACCGGTCGTAGCAGCAGCCGCCGCCAAGGTTTCGGCAACGTTCAGCACATGTTCCAGCGCCTCATGATCATGCCCTTTGGCCCAATCCACGGTCCCTTCGAACACCTCGGCACACACCTGCGTCAGCATCTGCGCCAACAACAAGACGCCGACTTCCGGGATGAAGAACCCGGCCACGTTGACCAGCCCCCAGCCAAGCCCCTTCCAGGCCTCGAGACGTTCCTTGCTGGCCATAGCGTTGGCGTCTGCCGTAGACACCAGCAATATCTTGGCATCGTCCTCGACGCGATTGATCTGGTCACGCACCCAGCGTTCGAACACTTGTCCCGTGCCGGTTTCACCCTCCACTTCCAGGTCTGGCACTTTGTCGCGAAGGCGATTCAGCAGCGTGTGGTTGAATGCCCTTCGGTCGCGCAGCGCGATCAATTGAATGAAAGCATTCATGTACCGCGCATCGCGCAGATCGACGACCAAAGCGGCACTCAGTGCTTTGTTGGATGCATACCAACGCAGCGGTTCGACCGGGTCGCCCGGGAGATAGACCACCACACCTCGATCACTGTCATCTGGCCCACGCAGCTGCACGAAAAGAGCCTCATGGATGCGCACCTTCATCACCGACATCAGTCCTGGATAGGCGGTGAGTCCCGACTCGGCCTGGCCCCCACTGATGCAGGCTTCCAGCGCAGCCTTGGTATCGGCATCGATGGTCTTCTTGAGGAACGCGATGTGCACGGCAAGCTTGAACCCTGCCTGCTTGTCCTTGACCAGCAGTGCCTGGTGCTTGCCGAAGGTATCGTGCAGCAGTGCCTGATAACGGCTACCCGCATCCAGCTCGCGGCAAGCCTTGACCAAAGCCTCCAGGTCGCCAGATATCACCTTGCTGGTACCGGGTGCAACCAGCCCACTGCCTTCCAACGGCGTGGCACCTACGCCAAAGTTCTGCATCAGCCGCAGCAGGCCGGGCTCCAGCCGGAAGTCGGTATCGACATAGGGCGGCTGGCCGCTTATCCCTCGGATCAATTGCTGTCGCCACTCCAGCGTATCCAGGCGCTGCTCGCCTGGCAGCAGATCTTTCAGCGCCCGGGAAAACTGCTGCCGCGCATACTCGGGCACGGACAAGGCAGCGGCCGTGGCTTGGCGGAAGGCATCCTGGCTGGCTTTATGGGCGGCAAACAAGCTGCGCAGGATGCTGATTTCCTGCGCTGAGGCATCCTTGAGCCACTGGGGCAGCCGCTGGTGGATGAACGCATCCTGCGCGCGTCGCACGTCTTCATCCGTTGGGAAGGTCTGATTGCTCGATACAGTCGGGAAATTGCGCACGATATGCTCCACGTCGCTGAAAAGGGCAGGCAATCTGGCAGTTGCTGCCTGCCGTTTTCAGAAGGAAGCGGGCACAGTTCAGCTGCGGCTGCCGCGCGCCTGGATCAACGTGCGGTAGTGCCCCGGGTTGCAGCCGAACCATTTACGGAAGGCCTTGTAGAACGAACTGCTGTCGGCAAAGCCCAGGCGCTCGGCGATTTCACCCATGGCTGGCTCTTCCTGGCTCAGCCAGGCAATCGCCAGCTCGCGCCGGACGCTGTCCTTGAGCCCTTGATAGGTCTGCCCTTCCTCGGCCAGGCGCCGGCGCAGGGTCGAGGGCGACAGGCACAACTGGCACGCCAGGGTATCGCCGTCGGGCCATTGCCCCGGCGCCAGCTGCAGCAGGTCGCTGCGTATTCGCCGGGCGAGGCTGGACGGATCGCGGTACTTGACCAGGATGTTGCCCGGCGCCTCGGCCAGGAAGCGCTGCAGCTCCTCGGCATTGCGCTTGAGTGGCAGGTCCAGGCAATCGGCGGCGATGATCATGCGCGTGCGTGGGCGATCAAAGTGCAGGTTGTCCGAGAACAGCACCCGGTAGTCGTCACAGAAAGGCGGCTCGGCGCAGCGCAGGTCGATGGCCAGGATCGGAATGCGCCGCCCGGCAAGCCAGCAGGCCACGCCATGCACGATCATCCAGAAGGTGAAATAAGTGAATGCCCGCCGGGGCTCGTCACGCGGTTCGTTGATGACAATCTCGGCCAGGCTTTGCTGGCGAACCAGGCTCGGCTGCAGGTCTTCGAGCGTCAGCGAGAGAAACGCCAGTGCGGTGTCCAGGCCCTCGCCCAAGGTCGGCTGAGCCATGCTCGCCCGACACATGAACGCCAGGCTGCCGCTGCGCAGGCCGCGTGGGTCCATGGCGAAGAACTCGTCGTTGCAGCGCCGCGCCAGCAGGCGCCAGAGCCTGGCGTAGGCCTCGGCACTGACCCGTGCGGCAGGCGCCTGCAACTGCCCGGCATCAATCCCGGCCCGGGCCAGCAGCGCGGCATCGGGCTCCCCCGCCGGGCAGGATTGCAACAGGGCTTCGCGCACCAGTTGCATGGAGATCGTGTCTTTCTCGCTCATTGCCAATCCATTCGCTGATGCCGGCATATTAGGCTGGCTCAAAGTCCCGACGCCAGGCCCAGGAACGCCTGGATCAGGCGCAGTTCCCGGCGCCGTTCCAGGCAGCCGAGCATGTGCTGGTTGCGCAGGCCCTCACCTGCCAAGGGGCGCGCCACCACCCGCGGGTCGTTGGCGACCTCGGTCGACGACACCACGCCAACGCCCAGCTCCGAAGCCACCGCCTCGGTCACCGCCTCGCGGCTGTCCAGCTCCAGCAGCACCCGCGGCTGTACACCGGCAGCGCCACAGGCCTTGTCGAACGTACGGCGGGTGGTGGAACTGGGCTCGCGCAACACCATGATCTGCTGGTGCAGTTCGGCCAGTGGCAGATCCTCCTGTACCTGCGCCCAGGCGTGCCCGGCCGGGAGCAGAGCGCACAGCCGCGATTCGCAGAGGCTTTGCAGGTACAGGCCCTTGCGCGGCTCGATTTCGGTCAGCACGGCAACGTCGGCGTGCTCGCTGAGCAACGCCGCCAGGGTTTCCTGGGCATTGCCCAGGCGCAGGTTGACGGTGATGCCCGGGTAGCGCTCGCGCAGCAGCGCCAACATTGGCATGACCCGGTGCGGGCCATCGGCCGCCACCTCCAGGCGCCCGGTCAGTAACTGCCGATTGGCCTCAAGCATGGCCTGCGCCTCTTCGGCCAGGCCGAACATGGCCCGCGTGATCGCCGCCAGGCGGGTGCCCTCTTCGGTCAGTTCCACCCGCCGCGCGGTGCGCCGCAGCAAGGTGATCTGGTAGTGCTCTTCCAGGGCCTTGACGTGCCCGGTCACTGCCGGCTGGCTGATGAACAGGCGTGCGGCGGCGCGGGTGAAGCTGCCTTCACGGGCAACGGCATCGAAGGCGCGCAGTTGAAACAGGTTCATGAGTATCGGCCTGACTTATAGCTCGGATAACAACAAACAATTTGATTGATGGAAGCGCCAATTGCAACCTAGGCCCCGTAGTTTCAGCCCACCGCTTGTGAGGAATAACGGAATGAGCAACGCCCCGATTCTGCTGACCCCAGGTCCCCTGACCACATCAATCCGCACCCGCCAAGCCATGCTGGTGGACTGGGGCTCCTGGGACCGCGACTTCAACCAGTTGACTGCCAGTGTATGCGAGCAACTACTGGCCATCATCGATGGCAGCGCCAGCCACCACTGCGTGCCCCTGCAAGGCAGCGGTACCTTCGCCGTGGAAGCGGCTATCGGTACCCTGGTGCCACGTGACGGCAAGGTCCTGGTGCTGATCAACGGCGCTTACGGCCAGCGCCTGGCAAAGATCTGCAAGGTACTGGGCCGCGCCTACAGCATCTTCGAAACCGCTGAAGACCAGCCGACCACCGCCGCCGACGTCGACCGCCTGCTGGCCGCCGACCCGGCCATCACCCATGTCGCGCTGATCCACTGCGAAACCAGCACCGGTATCCTCAACCCGCTGCCCGAGATCGCCCAAGTGGTCAAAGGCCACGGCAAGCGCCTGATCATCGACGCCATGAGCTCGTTCGGCGCGCTGCCGATCGACGCCCGCGAAATCCCCTTCGAAGCGCTGATCGCCGCCTCTGGCAAGTGCCTGGAAGGGGTACCCGGCATGGGCTTCGTATTCGCCGAGAAAACCGCCCTGGCCGCCGCCGAGGGCAACGCCCACTCGCTGGCCATGGATTTGCACGACCAGCACACCTACATGGCCAAGACCGGCCAGTGGCGCTTTACCCCGCCGACCCACGTGGTCGCTGCCCTGCACGAAGCGCTGCAGCAGTACAACGAGGAAGGTGGCCTGCCGGCACGCCACCGGCGCTATGCCGACAACTGCAAGACCCTGCTCGACGGCATGGCCGCCATCGGCCTGCGCAGCTTCCTGCCTGCCGCGATCCAGGCACCGATCATCGTCACCTTCCACGCGCCGAACGATCCCCGCTACCAGTTCAAGGACTTCTATGAGCGGGTCAAGGCCAAGGGCTTCATCCTCTACCCCGGCAAACTGACCCAGGTGGAAACCTTCCGTGTCGGTTGCATCGGCGTGGTCGGAGCCGATGGCATGCAGGCTGCCGTGAATGCCGTGGCCGAGGTGCTGCGGGAAATGGAAGTGCTGGATATCTGACCCTTTGCCCACCCAATTTCAGGAACACGCGCACATGAACTACAGCAACCCCACTCAGCTGCAAGCCGCCATCCTCGACTGGGCCGGCACCGTGGTCGACTTTGGCTCCTTCGCCCCGACCCAGATATTTGTCGAAGCCTTTGCCGAATTCGATGTGCAGGTGTCCATCGAAGAAGCCCGCGGCCCGATGGGCATGGGCAAATGGGACCACATCCGCACCCTGTGCGATGTGCCGGAAATAGCCGAGCGCTACCGCAAGGTGTTCGGCCGTACCCCGACCGACGATGATGTCACCGCCATCTACAACCGCTTCATGCCCCTGCAGATCGAGAAGATCGCGGTGCACTCGGCGCTGATCCCCGGCGCCCTGGACACCCTTACCGGGCTGCGCCAGGACGGCCTGAAGATCGGCTCGTGCTCGGGCTACCCGAAGGTGGTGATGGACAAGGTGGTGGAGCTGGCCGCGCAGAACGGCTACGTGGCCGACCATGTGGTGGCCACCGACGAAACCCCGAACGGCCGCCCATGGCCGGCCCAGGCCCTGGCCAACGTGATCGCGCTGGGTATCGACGATGTGGCGGCGTGCGTGAAGGTCGACGACACCGTGCCGGGCATTCTCGAAGGCCGCCGCGCCGGCATGTGGACCGTGGCCCTGGTGTGCTCGGGCAATGCCTTGGGGCTCACCTGGGAAGGCTACCGCGCGCTGAGCGCCGAGCAGCTGCAAAGCGAGCGCCAGCGCATCCATGCCCTGTTCGCCGGCAGCCGCCCGCACTACCTGATCGACACCATCAACGAACTGCCCGAAGTGATCGCCGACATCAACCGGCGCTTGGCCAAGGGTGAGATGCCGCAAGCTTCCTGAACCGGCATTGGGGCCGCTTTGCGGCCCCTTGTTCTGGGTTGCGATCTGGCCCGGATCTGTATATTGAGTTGTCGCTGCAATTGCCAAAACATGGGCTCTCCCTGTCCGGAGATACCCAGCCCCGATGAGCACACACGCCCGCACCCGCCGCCTGACAATCCCGCAACTGGTAGCCATGAAAGGTCGGCAGAAGATCGTTTCGCTGACCGCCTACTCCAGCACCATCGCTCAAGTGATCGACCCGCTGGTCGATTTCATCCTGGTCGGCGACTCCACGGCCATGGTCGGCTACGGTCGGCCGTCCACCCTCGGCATGCGCCTGGACGAGACCATCGCCCATACCCGCGCCGTGGTCGACAGCACCCGCCTGGCCTGCGTGATCGCCGACATGCCGTTCGGCAGCTACCAGGCGTCCCATGAGCAGGCGTTTCGCAACTGCGCCCAGGTACTGGCAAGCAGCGGCTGCGATGCCGTCAAGCTGGAGGCCAACCAGGTGTTGGCGAGCACTGTCGAGTTCCTCGTCGCCCGTGGCATCCCGGTAATGGCGCACATCGGCCTGATGCCGCAATTCGTCAATGCCATGGGTGGCTACAAGGCCCAGGGGCTGAGCGAGGACAGTGCTGCGACGCTATTGGCCGACGCACAGGCCAACCTGCGCGCCGGCGCTTTCAGCCTGTTGCTCGAAGGCGTGGCCGAGCCAGTGGCCCGCGCCATCACCGAAGCCAGCGCCAAGCCGACCATTGGTATTGGCGCTTCACCCACCTGCGATGGCCAGGTGCTGGTGACCGAAGACCTGCTCGGCCTGGGCAGCGCTCATGCGCCGCGCTTCGTCAAGCAGTACGCCGACGTCGGCCAGGTAATCCGCGAGGCTTGTGGCCGCTATGCGCAGGAAGTACGCAACGGCGTGTTTCCAACCTTGCAACACTGCTACGGCGTGTGAGCTTCATCCTCGATCGCCTTGACCAGGCATTGCAGGGCCAAGGCAATATCCTTGCTCCAGTCCACGCTGCAACACAGCCGTAAGTGGCTGCGCCAAAGGCCGCACTGGCTGAAGATTTCGCCTGGGGCAATGACGATGCGCTGCGCCAGCAACCGGGCGAAGACCCGGCGCATGTCCACTGGGCGGGTCGCCTGCAACCACAGGCTGGCCCCGCCCTGCGGCGCGACGATGTGCAGGCGCCCCTGGCCGTGGGTTTGCAACAGCGCCGCCATCTGTTGCAGGCGTTCTTGCAGCATGGGCCGCAAACGCTGTAGATGCTGCTCAAGTCGGCGCGAAGTGAACAGCCTGGCGATCGCTCGCTGGCGAATGGGTGATAGGCGAAAGGCACGCTCAAGAAACAGCTGCTGCAAGCGTTCGGCATGATGCCGGCATAGCAGATAGCCAAAGGGCGCCTCCGCACCAATCAGCTTGTCGAACGTAGCGAACACCAGCAGCCGATCGGGGTCGGCGAAGTCGCGGTAGCGTGGCGCTGCCGGATGGAAACACAATTCGCCGTAAGCATCGTTTTCGAAAAGCCACACATTGTACCTGGCCAGCCAGTGGCAGATCTGCTGCTTGTCTGCCGCCGGCATCAGCCCACCTTGCGGCACGTTGGCCGCCGACGACAGCACGGCCAGACGAACCGGATGATCACACAGCAACTGGTGAAAGTGCTGCAGGTCGAAACGCCCGTCTTCACCCAGTGGCACTTCAAGGATGGTCATGCCTGCCGCCTGCAACTGTCGCAATACCGCCCAGTTGCAAGGCGACTCCACCAGCGCCACCTGGCCCTCGAAGTCCAGGGCACGCAATGCCAGTTCAAGGACGCTGCGCAAGTCTGCACCGATGAACACATGGTTGGCCTGCCAGTAGTGCTGCGCCGAATGGGTGTAGCGGTCGGCCAGCACGCTGCGCAGCTCCGGTTCACCGAACGGTTGGTAAAGGGGGGCCTGTGCACGTGGGTACTGGCGCGCCAGTTCGCGCTCGATCATCAGCAGTGGCTGCTCCAGCGACAGCAGCATGGCTGGCGCATCACTGCCCAGGGCGAGCATACCCGGCTGACGGGCACTGGCGAATACCGTGTCAAGCAAGCCCGGGGAATGCCCGCGCAATGCAGAGGGGCGAGTGCGGGTGAAATAGCCCAGCTTGGGCCGTGCATGCACCCGCCCTTCATCTTCGAGCAGCGCATAGGCGTACTTGGTGCTGGACACCGAAACACTCAGGCGCCGGGCCAGCTCGCGCAGCGACGGCAGGCGTTGTTCCACGTCGCATGGAGCGGCCTCGATACGTTCGAGCAGGTAGCGGTAAACCGTCTGGTAGGTGTATTCGGGGTTGTTGTTCGACCTGTTTTCCATAACCTTGTCTATGCACCGTTTTTGCAGGATCGGCCTTGTGCCGCGCCTACACTGAACCCGACACGCCCGCCGGTAAAGCCCTACTGCGGCAATTGTACCTGCGGCTTGGTGGCCGCAAAGATCGCCCAGCTCGACACGAACAGCGCCGCGATCAACGGCCCGATCACAAAGCCGTTGAGCCCGAACACCGCCAGCCCACCCAAGGTCGACACCAGGATCAGGTAGTCCGGCATGCGCGTGTCCTTGCCCACCAGGATCGGCCGCAGCAGGTTGTCCACCAGGCCGATCACCAGCACGCCGAACGCGGTCAGGATCAGCCCCGGCAGTATCGCCCCGGTCAGCAGGAAATACGCCGCCACCGGCGCCCACACGATTCCCGCCCCTACCGCCGGCAACAGCGACAGAAACGCCATCAGCACCGCCCACACCAGCGCACTGGGGATATCCAGTACCCAGAAGATGAACCCGCCCAACGCCCCCTGGGTAATGGCCACCAGCACGTTGCCTTTCACCGTCGCCCGTACCACACGGTTGAACTTCAGCTGCAAACGGCGCTTCTGCTGCTCCGGCAGCGGCACCGCCAGACGCACCTGGCGGGCGACCTCCGCGCCTTCGCGCAGGAAAAAGAACAACAGGTACAGCATGATGCCGAAGCTGACCACGAACTCGAACGTTCCCTGCCCGAAGTTGAACGCCTGGCTAGCCAGCACCTGGCTACCCTGGGTAGCCCACTTGCTGATCTTGTCGCGCAGCCCGTCAAGGTTGCCCATGCCCATGCTGTCCAGGCCCTGCTGGGCAAACGCCGGAAGCATGTCCTTGCCGCGCTCGACATAACCGGCGATATCCAGCTCCCCGTGCTCGATGCGCTGGTACAAGGCAGCGCCCTCCTGCACCAGCAGCGCGCTGGTGATGATCACCGGCAGGATCGCCACCAGCAGGCACACCAGCAAGGTGGTCGCCGCGGCCAGGTTGCGCCGGCGACCGAAACGCAACAGCAGGTGGCGCTGCAGCGGGGCGAACAGGATGCCCAGTATCACCGCCCAGAAAATCGCACCGTAGTAGGGCAACAGGATCCAGATGAAGGCGATGGTCACCAGCGCCAGCAGTACTGCCAGGGCTTTGTTCTGCAGGGCGGTCTGGTTCATCGCGGGTCCTCGAATGGCTTATGCGGTATTAGTGCACCGCGCCCGGGCAAAAGTGCCGCTGTTCCGTTGATGTAAATCAATACACGCCGTGTCTACCCGCCCTAGCATCCGCGCCTTTTGCCCCGGTGCGCACATGACCCCTATCGCCAAGCCCGAACTGCTGGCCCCCGCCGGCACCCTCAAGACCATGCGCTACGCCTTCGCCTATGGCGCCGACGCGGTCTACGCCGGCCAGCCTCGCTACAGCTTGCGGGTGCGCAACAACGAGTTCGACCATGCCAACCTGGCCCTGGGCATCCAGGAGGCGCATGCCCTGGGCAAGCGCTTCTACGTGGTGGTCAACATCGCCCCGCACAATGCCAAGCTCAAGACCTTCCTCAAGGACCTGGCGCCGGTGATAGAGATGGCGCCGGATGCGCTGATCATGTCCGACCCCGGCCTGATCATGCTGGTGCGCCAGCACTTCCCGAAGATGCCGGTGCACCTGTCGGTGCAGGCCAACACGGTCAACTGGGCCAGTGTGCAGTTCTGGCAGCAACTGGGCCTGAGCCGGGTGATCCTGTCGCGCGAACTGTCGCTCGAAGAGATCGAGGAAATCCGCCAGCAGGTGCCAGACATGGAGCTGGAGGTTTTCGTACACGGCGCCCTGTGCATGGCCTACTCCGGCCGTTGCTTGCTGTCGGGCTACCTCAACAGGCGCGATGCCAACCAGGGCACCTGCACCAACGCCTGCCGCTGGAAGTACGACGCCACCCCGGCCACCGAGAACGCCACCGGCGACATCGTGCGTGAAGTGCAGCCGACCCTGGGCCTGGGTGCGCCGACCGAACAGGTATTCCTGCTGCAGGAGAGCAACCGCCCCGGCACCGAAATGCCGGCGTTCGAAGACGAGCACGGCACCTACATCATGAATGCCAAGGACCTGCGCGCCATCCAGCACGTCGGGCGCCTGGCCGCCATGGGCGTGCACTCGCTGAAGATCGAAGGCCGCACCAAGTCGCACTTCTACTGCGCCCGCGCGGTACAGGCGTACCGCCAGGCGATTGACGACGCGGTGGCCGGGCGGCCGTTCGACCGCACGCTGATGGGCAACCTCGAATCCCTGGCCCAACGCGGCTACACCGAAGGTTTCCTGCGCCGCCATGTGCACGATGAATACCAGAACTACCAGCGCGGCAACTCGGTTTCCGAGCGCCAGCAGTTCGTCGGCGAACTGACTGGCCTGCGTGTGGACGGCCTGGCGGAGGTCAAGGTGAAGAACCGCTTCGCCGTGGGTGACCACCTGGAGCTGATGACCCCGCGCGGCAATTACCACTTCGACCTGCACCGCCTGTGCGACCGCCAGCAGCAAGCCATCGAGGTGGCACCGGGTGACGGCCACGTGGTGTACCTGCCGATCCCGGAACAGGTCGCGCTCGACTACGCCCTGTTGATGCGCGACCTCGGCACCGACGAGGCGGCCAGCTGACAATCCTGTAATGTGCACCTCAGCTACCTGTCAGCTGCCAGCAGCGAACATCGTGCAAGCCGCTTACGCTATGCTGCTGACCTACCGCTGGAAGGAGTGCTTCACCATGCTGCGCAAACACTTGCTGACCCTGGGCCTGCTGGCCGTCACCGGCCTGGCCCAGGCTGCCGAGACCATCGACGTCTACCGCGACCCCAACTGCGGCTGCTGCAAGGCCTGGATCAGCCACCTGCGCGACAACGGCTTTACCGTGAACGACCATGTCGAGCCGAACATGAGTGCGGTCAAGCAACGCCTGGGCGTGGCGCCACGCCTGGCGTCATGCCATACCGGGGTGATCGACGGCAAGTTCGTCGAAGGCCACGTGCCGGCCGAGCAGGTGCGCCTGCTGGCCAAGCGCAACGACCTCAAGGGCCTGGCCGTGCCGGGCATGCCGATGGGCTCGCCCGGCATGGAAATGGGTGACCACAAGGATGCCTACCAGGTCATTGGCGTGACCCAGGACGGCAAGGACACCGTGGTCGCCAACTACTGATGCTCAGCCTGTGGGCGCTGTTCCTCAGCGCCTTCGGCGCCGCCACCCTGCTACCGTTGCAATCGGAGGCCGTGCTGGTCGGCCTTTTGCTGCGCCAGCCCGAGGCCTGGGCCACCCTGCTGCTTGTGGCTACCTTGGGCAATGTGCTGGGCTCGGTGGTCAACTGGGGGCTGGGGCGGGCCATCGAGCACCTGCGTGACAAGCGCTGGTTCCCGTTCAGCCCTGCCCAGCTGGAGCGCGCGCAACAGCGCTACCAGCGCTGGGGGCAATGGTCGCTGTTGCTCAGCTGGATGCCAGTGATCGGCGACCCGCTGACGCTGATCGCGGGCATCATGCGTGAGCCGTTCTGGCGCTTCTTGCTGCTGGTGACCCTGGCCAAGGCCGGCCGCTATGGGGTGCTGGCGATGATTACCATGGGCTGGTCTCACGCCTGGTAACACCTTTCACGTTCCGCGTGGTCCACTGGCTGTTACAGTCGCCCCTTCCTACATGGCCCTACACGGAGTGCCCCCATGCTGCGCGCAACCGCCCTGGCCCTGGCCTGCCTCGCCGGCAGTTCGGCCATCGCCGCCGAATCGCCCACCTACGGCCCCCAGCTGGAAGGCTTCAATTACCCGCATCCGCTCAAGCATTTCGACTTCAAGTCCCAGGGCCAGGCCCTGCAGATGGGCTACATGGACGTGCCCGCCCAAGGCCAGGCCAACGGCCACAGCGTGGTGCTGATGCACGGCAAGAACTTCTGCGCCGCCACCTGGGAAACCACCATCGACGCCCTGAGCAAGGCTGGCTACCGGGTCATTGCCCCCGACCAGGTCGGTTTCTGCAGCTCCAGCAAACCGGCGCACTACCAGTACAGCTTCCAGCAACTGGCGAGCAACACCCATGCCCTGCTCGAGCAACTGGGCGTGAAACAAAGCATCGTGCTCGGCCACTCCACCGGTGGCATGCTCGCCACACGCTATGCGCTGATGTACCCGCGGCAGGTGGAGCGCCTGGCGATGGTCAACCCCATCGGGCTGGAAGACTGGAAAGCCCTGGGGGTGCCCTATCGCACGGTGGACCAGTGGTATGCGCGCGAGCTCGAACTGGATGCCGAAGGCGTGCGCGAATATGAGCGCAAGACCTACTACGCCGGGCGCTGGAAGCCGGAGTACGAGCGCTGGGTGCAGATGCTGGTGGGCCTGAACAAGGGGCCGGGGCATGAAGCGGTGGCGTGGAACTCGGCGCTGATCTACGACATGATCTTCACGCAGCCGGTGTACCACGAGTTCAAGGACCTGCAGATGCCCACCCTGCTGCTGATCGGTGACCAGGACACCACGGCCATCGGCAGTGACATCGCGCCGCCGGAGGTGAAAGCGAAGCTGGGCAAGTATGCAGAGCTGGGGCCGCAGGTGGCCAAGCTGATTCCCAAGGGTGAGCTGATTACCTTCAAAGGTATGGGGCATGCGCCGCAGATCGAGGAGCCGGTGCGGTTCAACCGTACGCTGGTGGAGTGGTTAGGGCGCCAGATCTGATTAGGGGGCCGCTTTGCGGCCCATCGCCGGCAAGCCAGCTCCCACAGGTACTGCACAGGTTTCGGAAGCTGTGATTTACCTGTGGGAGCGGGCGAGCCCGCGAAGGGCTGCAAAGCAGCCCCCTATACTTTCCAGACCTGCTCCTCGGTCCAGCCCAGCTCGACAAAGTCCACCGCCCGCAACCCCGCCTCTTCCTCGCAGAAAAACTCATCCAGCTGCGGCGGCCTCACCGCCGTATCACTGAGCATCGCATGCACCTGCCCACGGTGATGCACCTGGTGCTCGAACAGGTGCGCCAACAGGCGCAGCCGTTGCTCGCGCTGCACCCGCTCGGGGCGCACGATGCTGACATAGCGCCCCAGTTCACTATCGCGCAGGCTCCTGCAATAGGCGATCAGCCGGTGATCGGCCTGGGCCTGCTCGGCATGCAGGTCGGTGCAGGTGGCAAACGGCTGTTCCGGGTCGAAGAAACGCTCGCCATCGGCGTCGGGCTGCTCGCCACGCTGCTCGCATTCGAGCATGTGCAGGTAGAACCAGTCGACCGTCAGCAGGTGGTTGAGGGTGGCCTTGATCGACGGGAAGAAGCTGCAGCGAGGGGCGACGAATTCGTCCTGGGTCAGTTGCAGGCAGGCCTTGTACAGGCGGTGGTTGGCCCAGCCATTGTTGTAGGCCTGGGTCAGCAGATGATGCGACAACGGCTCCATGGTTCGGCTCCTTTTCAGGCGAAGCGTTGCAGTTGCATCTCCCGTAGCCGGCTCAGGGTCCGCTGGTACGGGAACGCCAGATACCCTTGAGTGTAGAGGGCATCCAGCGGCACCTGTGCTTCCAGGTACAACGCCACCCGGCGGTCGTAGCATTCGTCGACCAGGGCAATGAAGCGGCGCACAGCGTCGTCCTTGGGCGACAGCGCCGGCAGTTCGCGATCGCCCGCCATCACCCGCGCCGCAGCATCCTCGGTGCCTCGGGCAATGCGCCCGGCCCGCTGTTCGCCGCCCAGCGCCGGAATGCCCGACACCAGGATGGCCGGGAAACGGTCGCACAGGGCCATGAACTCCATGGCCGCCAAGGGTTGCTCGCACAGGTCGGTGAAGCGGCACCAGATGGCCTGCGCGCTGCGCCGTACCACCTGGACCTGTCGGGAGCCGATGGTCAAGGGCTGATCGTGGCCTGCTTCGCCGGGGCTGAGCTGGCGGAACACCTCGCCCAGCTGGCTGGCCTGCCCCGCTTGCACCACCCAGTAACGCTGGCGCTCGGCGCCGGGGTGCAGGCGGTGGTCCTGCTCGCCGGCTACCGGCAATACCTGCATGTGCCGCTGGATGGCGGCAATGGCCGGCAGGAAACGCTCGCGGTTGAAGCCGTCGCGATAAAGCTGCCCGGGTGGCTGGTTGGAGGTGGCGACAATCACCACGCCTTGGTCGAACAGGACCTGGAACAGGCGGCCGAGGATGATCGCGTCACCGATGTCGTTGACGAACAGCTCGTCGAAGCACAGCACGCGAATCTGCCCGGCCAGTTCCGCGGCCAGCGCCAGCAGCGGGTCGGCAGTGCCGTTTAGCTGGAACAGCCGCTGGTGGACCCAGGCCATGAAGTGATGGAAGTGCTGGCGCCGGCTGGGTACCCGCAGGCAGCGGTGGAACTGGTCCATGAGCCAGGTCTTGCCGCGACCGACCGGGCCCCAGAGGTAGATGCCCTGGGTGGGGTGACCTTGTTCGACGGCCTGGAAGCAGGCTTGCAAGGCCTCGACGGCGCAAGCCTGGGCGGGGTCGGCGACATAGCCCTGGGTGGCCAGGGCTTGCTGGTAGAGGGAGTGGGGATCGATAGCCATGCGGCATTCTACACGGCTGAATTCAAAAGGCTGCCGCGATCCCTGTGGGAGCGCGTACAACAGTGATGATCAAGTGTCGCCCAGGCCTACCTTGAGCAGCGCGCCGTCCTTGTCATCGGTCAGCACATACAGGTACCCGTCCGGCCCCACCCGCACATCGCGGATACGCGCCTTCAGCTCACCCAGCAAACGCTCCTCATGCACCACCTTGTCGCCATCCAGCTGCAAGCGGATCAGCTCCTGGGTGGCCAGCGCGCCAATGAACAGGTTGTGGTCCCAGGCCTTGAACGTGGGACTGTCGTAGAACGCCATGCCGCTGATACCCGGCGACTTCTCCCACACATGGTGCGGGTCGACCATGCCCTGCACATGCTTGCCCTTGGCCTCGGGAATGGGCAGAAGCGAATAGTTGATGCCGTGGGTCGCGACCGGCCAGCCATAGTTCTTGCCGGGCTCGGGAATGTTGATCTCGTCGCCACCACGCGGGCCGTGCTCGTGGGTCCACAGCTTGCCGGTCCAGGGGTTGAGCGCGGCACCTTGCTGGTTGCGATGACCGAACGACCAGATTTCCGGCCGCACATTGTCCTTGCCAACGAAGGGGTTGTCCCTGGGCACCTCGCCGTCCGGCAAGATACGCACGATCTTGCCTTGCAGCTTGTCCAGGTCCTGGGCAGTCGGGCGCTGGTTGTTCTCGCCGAGGGCGATGAACAGATAGCCGTCGCGGTCGAACACCAGGCGCGAGCCAAAGTGGTTGCCCTCCGACAGCTTGGGCTGCTGGCGGAAAATCACACTGAAGTTTTCCAGCCGGGCGCGGTCCTGGGACAACTGGCCACGGCCGACCGCTGTGCCGGCCTTGCCGTCACTGCCCTCTTCGGCGTAGGACAGATAGACGGTGCGGTCCTTGGCGAATTCCGGCGACAGCACCACATCCAGCAGGCCGCCCTGGCCCTCGGCCCAGACGTTGGGCACACCGCTGATCGGCGGGCCGACCTTGCCTTCGGCGTTGACCACCCGCAAGTTGCCGGCGCGCTCGGTGACCAGCATGTCCTTGCCGCCCGGCAGGAACGCCAGGGCCCAAGGGTTGCGCAGGCCATCGGCCACTGTGCTGACGGTCAAGGTGCCTTCTTCACTGCGAAACTGCTGTTCGGCCGCCGCCTGCGCCAGCAATGGCAGCAATGCGGCGGTGGTCAGGGTGACAAGCCAGGGTGCTCGAAGCATGCAGGACTCCTTTCGTAGGGCGCTCATGGCGCGCGCGGGTTGCCGCGGGCCGGGCGGGTAGGCTCCAGGTTCGGGGTTTGCTGCTGACGGCGCAGGTTGTCGCCGTTGCCGATGCCGCGGTTGTCCAGGGTAGGCGTGCGCTGGTACGGGTCGGTGGACGGGCCGCGCACGGGCGGTGTGGCCGGCATGCTGCCCTGGCGGCTGTTGGGGTTGGCGCGCTGGATCGGGCTGTTGTAGGGGTTGTTGTTGCCGGCGGCGAGTTGCAAGGGTAGTTCGGGAGCCGCTTGCGCAGGCAGGTACAGGGCCAGGCCGAGGGCCAGGATGGGCAATGTCGGGGTCATGCTTCACCTCCTGTACGAAAATGCCGCGCCTGGTGGGTTTGATAGCCTAAGGCGCGAAGGGTTCGCGGCAAAAGTGTGAATGCGGGTGGAGATGATTCCTGATGTTTCAGTATGGGCCCTGGGGGCTGCTTTGCAGCCCATCGCGACACAAGGCCGCTCCTACAGGGAATCGCGTAACCCTGTGGGAGCAGCCTTGTGCTGCGAATGGCCGTAAAGCGGCCCCAGGTTACAGGCCCTTGTCCACCTTGTGCCGCGCCGCATACAGGCACAGCATTTCCATCGCCAGGGTCGCCCCCGCCAGTGCGGTGATGTCGGCATGGTCATAGGCTGGCGCCACCTCCACCAGGTCCATGCCCACCAGGTTGATGCCGCGCAGCCCGCCGAGGATTTCCAGCGCCTGTACCGTGCTCAGCCCGCCGCACACCGGTGTGCCGGTACCGGGCGCATAGGCCGGGTCGAGGCAGTCGATATCGAAGGTCAGGTACACCGGCCGCTCGCCCACCCGCTGACGAATCGCCGCGATCACCGCCTCGGTGCCCTGCCGGTGCACCTGGCGGGCATCGAGGATGGCAAAGCCCTGGCTGTCGTCATTGGTGGTGCGCAGGCCGATCTGCACCGAGCTGGCCGGGTCCACCAGGCCTTCGCGGGCGGCATGCCAGAACATGGTGCCGTGGTCGATGCGCTTGCCTTCCTCGTCCGGCCAGGTGTCGCTGTGCGCATCGAAGTGAATCAGCGCCAGCGGGCCATGGCGGCGGGCATGGGCCTTGAGCAGCGGGTAACTGATGAAGTGGTCGCCACCCAGGGTGAGCATGGCGCAGCCTGCTTGCAGAATATGCGTGGCATGGGCCTCGATGCTGTCCGGTACCGCCTGTGGGGTGCCGCTGTCGAAGGCGCAATCGCCATAGTCGATCACCGCCAGGTGGTCGAACGGGTCGAACGCCCACGGCCAGTGCCGGGCCCAGGCCTGCTGTACCGAGGCAGCGCGGATCGCCCGCGGGCCGAACCGCGCACCGGGGCGGTTGCTGGTGGCCGTATCGAACGGCACACCGCTGACCACCACATCGACACCACGCAGGTCGCGGCTGTAACGGCGCCTGGAGAAACTGGTAATGCCTGCGTAGGTACTTTCCGCAGCGGTGCCATACAGGCTGTCGCGGGTCATGGCCTGGTCGTTATTTGCGGCTTGCTCCACGGTCGGGCTCCTTTGTCGTTGTGGGTTACTGGCGGCTGCGGAACGCGGTCCACAGGCGGTTGCGCTGGCGCAGGTCGGCCAGGGCCATGCTGCGGTCGGCATACAGGCGCTGGCGCACTGTGGCCGGCGGGTAGATGTCCGGGTCGTTGCGCAGTGCTTCGTCCACCAGCGGCGTGGCCGCCTGGTTGGCGTTGGCGAAGAACAGCGTGTTGGTCAGCGCGGCCACCGACTCGGGCTTGAGCATGAAGGCGATGAACGCCCGCGCGGCCTCGGGGTGCGGGGCGTCCTTGGGGATGACCAGGTTGTCCTGCCACACCAGCGTGCCTTCGCGGGGGATGCGGTAGATCAGCTCGAACGGCTTGCCGGCACGGCGCGCCTGGTCGGCGGCCATCGCCGCATCGCCGTTGTAGGTCAGTGCCAGGCACACGCTGCCGTTGGCCAGGTCGCTGATCTGCCGGCCATTGGCGACGTAGCTGATCGACGGCTGCAGCTGGCTCAGCAGGTCCTGCGCGGCGGCCAGGTCGTCCTTGTTCTGGCTGTAAGGGTCCTTGCCCAGGTAATTCAGGGCCACGCCGATCACCTCCTGCGGCGAGTCGGGCATGGCGATGCCGCAGTCCTTCAGCCGGCTGGCGTACTCAGGCTTGAACAGCAGATCGAGGCTGTCCAGCGGCACATCACCCAGGCGCTGGCGCACGGCCTCCACATTCACCCCCAGGCCCAGGGTGCCCCAAGTGTAGGGTACGGCATGGCGGTTGCCGGGGTCGGCCTCGGCCAGCTTGGCCAGCAAGTCCTTGTCGAGGTTGGCGTAGCCGGGCATGGCCTGGGGGTCGAGCGGTTGCAGGGCATTGGCCTTGAGTGCCCGGGCCAGCACGGTCGACGACGGCACCACCACGTCATAGCCGCTGCCACCGGTCAGCAGCTTGGTTTCCAGTACCTCGGTGGTATCGAAGGTGTCGTAGCGCACCTTGTAGCCGGTTTCCTGTTCGAAACGCTGGAGGGTTTGCGGGGCGACATAGTCGGCCCAGCTGTAGAGGTTGACGACCTTTTCTTCAGCCTGCAGCGGCAAGGCCAGGACCAGAGACAACAGGCATAACGATCGACGCATGGCGGACACCTCGGCAAATGGGTGGATGCCGCGAGCATGCCAGCCGGGTTACATTGCAGGAATGGCAAGTTTGCAAAGCTGACATTTATCAGGAGCAATGTAATGCTCGGACAAGTGCACGACCCCGACCTGCACCTGCTGCGGCTGTTCGTCACTGTAGTCGAGGCCGGTGGCTTCAGTGCCGCGCAAGGCGTGCTGGGGCTGAGCCAGCCCACCATCAGCCAGCGCATGGCGCAGCTGGAAGCGCGGCTGGGCTACCGCCTGTGCAGCCGCGGCAAGGGCGGTTTTCACCTGACGGAAAAAGGCACGTTGTTGCTGGACGCCGCCCGTGGGTTATTGCTGAACATCGAACAGTTTCGCCAGCAGGCCAATGGCGTTGCCGGGCGGCTACTGGGGACCGTGCGGATCGGCATGGCGGAGAACCAGGACAAGACGGTAAGCCTGAAGCTGGCAGCGGCCATTACGGCGTTTCGCAGGCGCGAGGAGGCGGTGCAGCTGGAACTGATCAGTGCGCCGCCGGCAGAGCTGGAGCGGCTATTGCTGGAGCAGCGGCTGGATTACGCCATCAGCTACTTTTCCGGCAACCAGGCAGCCTTCGATTACCAGCCGCTGTTCGAAGAGCGGCAGCGGCTGTATTGCGGCAAGGGGCATGTGCTGTTCGGTGCGGCTGGCGTCAGCCGGGAGCGGTTGCTGGCGATGGACCAGGTGCGCCATCCGTACCGGTTTCTAAAGGGCGGTGAGCCGTTCCAGAGCCAGCGCAGCATGGCGGTGGCGGAGCAGATCGAAAGCGTGATGACGTTCATTCTGTCGGGGCGGCATATTGGCTATCTGCCGTGCCATTGCGCGCACGCCTGGGAGGCTGAGGGGCTGCTGTGGGCGCTGGACCCGGGGCTGGACTTCGTGGTGCCGTTTACCCTGGCCAGGCATCGGGCACAGGCGGTTGGCGAGGCGCAGCAGGCGTTTGCGCAGGATTTGCTGGCAGCGTTCTCCTGAAGCGGCCTCTTCGCGGGCTTGCCCGCTCCCACAGGGACCTCACAATGCCAGAGGGCGGCGCCGTACCTGTGGGAGCGGGCAAGCCCGCGAAGAGGCAAGTTCAGGCAACATCAATCAGTAAGCCATGCTCCAGGTCAGGGTGTAGGTACGCCCGCGCCCCTGGTAGTCATACAGGTACGCCGGCCCGTAGGTCGGCGAGTAGAACAGCGTCGCACGCTGCCCCCAGACCGTGCTGTACTGCTTGTCCAGCAGGTTCTGGATGCCGGCGCTGAAGGTACCGAAGCCGGTGTCCTGGCTACCCAGCAGGTCGAAGGTGGTGTAGCCGTCGATCTCGTGGTCGGCATCGTCCTTCAGGCTGAAGGCATGGTTGGCCTGCAGCCGCGCACTGCGGCCATCGCCCTTCCAGCCGACGAACGCGGTAGCCTTGGACAACGAGGCATAGCGGGCATCGCGCTTGATCCAGCCACCATCGGCATCTTCTTCCTCGGAGCGGGTCAGGTGCAGGGTGCCACCGGCTTCCCAGCCGGTCTGGAAGTGGCGGGTCAGCGCGCCTTCGAAACCGAAGTCACGGCTCTTCTGATCTTCCACATTGATGGTCAGCGTCTGCGAATCGACGTTGATGATCTTGTCCGACCAGATGTAGTACAGCGCCGCCTGGGCATCCCAGTCCAGGTCGGCATAGCGCCAGCCCAGCTCCACCTGGCGGCTCTTGATGCCGGCCAGCGGGTTGTCGGCCACGCTCAGCCCGGGCTTGCCGTAGTACTTGGCCGGGTCGGGCAGGTCGAAGCCTTCGCCGTAGTTGGCCCATGCCTGGTGGCCGTTCTTGAAGTCGTAGATGGCACCGACGTTGAACAGGTTGACCTGGTAATCGTTGCTACCGCCCGGCACGCCCTTGAAGTCACTGACGTCCACATCCATCTGCTGGCGCCGGGCGCCGCCGGACAGGGTCAGGTTATCGGTGGCATGCCAGTCCAGCTGGGCGTATACCGACACGCCATCGACCCGGTAGCTGGGGTAGCGTGCGGCCTTGCTGTCCTTTTCCAGCTCCAGGCCACCCGACTCGGAGGATGTCTGGGCGTTGAAGGTGGTCTGCTCGGCGTTGAAGCGCTCACGGTCCAGGTCGACGCCATAGGTCAGCTTCAGCGTGTCCCACTGCTTGGCGAACAGGCCCTTGAGGCTGGTGACCTCGAAGTTCTGCTGCGAGGCGGCGAAGTACACACCGCGCGCGCCGGTAGGCGTGGCGCGGTTGTAGTACGGGAACGGGTAGAAGTTGTCGTCTTCCTTGCGGTACGAGGCCTGCAGGTAGAAATCCTGGCCCAGCACGTCGGTGTGGTGGTAGTTGGCATTTAGCAGCAGGCGCCGGGTGCGCGGCTCCAGGTCCGACGAGTAGCCACTGCGCAGTTCAGCGTCTTCCAGGTCGGACGGGGCGTTGTAGTTCAGGTTGGGGAAGTAGATGCCGGTGCTGCCGTGGTTGCCGGAGTCATAGTACTGGGCCAACAGGTCCAGGCTCTGCTGGTCGTTCAGTTGCATTCCCAAGGTGCCGAGTACGTCGATGGTGCGGTTGTACTGCAAGTCGGTCTGGGTATTGTCGATGAAAATCTGGTCGCCGGCGCCGTCGTAGAAGGCTTCGTTCTGCTCGCCGGAAACCCCCAGCCGGGCGTTGAACCGCTCGTTGCCGCCACTGATCGACTGGGCGAAGCGGGTGGCGAGGTCGTCGCTGTTGTTGAAGCCGCTGCTGGCACCGAGTTGGGTCTCGAAACGCGCCGGGCCGGGTTCGCCCTTCTTGGTCACGATGTTGATGATGCCGCCGGTCGCGCCGCCACCGTAAATGGCACTGGCGCCGGACAGCACTTCGACGCGCTCGACGTTGAACGGCGAAATGCTGTCGAACTGGCGCGACAGGCCGCGCGAGCTGTTCTGGCTGACCCCGTCGATCATCACCAGCACGTTGCGCCCACGCATGTTCTGGCCGTAGTTGGTGCGCCCTTCCGGCGCCAGGTCGAGGCCTGGTACCAGCTTGCCGATGGCTTCCTTCAGGCTGACGCCGCTGTCGATCTGCTCGCGCAGCTGCTGCTGGTCGACCACCCACACGGTGCCGGGGATTTCGCTGATCGCGGTGCTGGTGCGCGAGGCCACGCTGACCTCGATCGGCTTGAGGTTGACCGCCTGCGGCGCGGCGTCTGCCTTGCGCAGGGTCACCGTGCGGGCATCGCTGAAGTGCCAGCTCATGCCGCTGCCGGCCAGCAACTGCTGCAGGGCCTGCTCGATGCTGTAGTTACCCTGCAAGGCCGGGCTGCCCTGGCCGGCGACATCGCCGGTGGTGTACAGCAGGTGCAGGCCGGCCTGGTCGGCGAACGTGGTCAGGGCCTGGTCCAGCGGCTGGGCCGGCAGGTCGAGCTGGACCAGGCGGGCCTGGGTCTGGGCCTGTTCGGTGGTGGTCGAGGCCGAGGCTTGCAGCGGGCCGACCAGCATGGCCAGGGCACTGCAGGACATCAGGGCATGGTGAAGTGGGCCGCGGCGGCGGTGCAAAGGCTTGAGCATCAGAGGCACGAATGAGCTTCCTGACAAGTCGTAAATGAGAATTGGTTGCTGAACAGTCTCACTACGACGATCTGGCTGGCTGGAACTTGCAGTGCCAAATGGAAAATATTTTTATTTCTATGCCGGCCTCTTCGCGGGCTTGCCCGCTCCCACAGGTACACCACAGGATTCAAGATCTGTGGAATACCTGTGGGAGCGGGCAAGCCCGCGAAGAGGCCAGCACAGGCGAGTCAATGCACCACGGCCAGCCACGGCAGGTAGGTCACCTTCAGCCCATACCGCTGTTCAAGGGTCCGCAACAGGGCCTCCGGCTCATCGAGGTCGAACACCCCGCTCACCTCCATCGCCGCCAGCCTGCTATCCGACAGCACAATGCGCCCATGCCGGTAACGCTCGAGCTCCGCCAGCACCCGCCCCAGCGGCTTGCCGTTGAAGATCAGCTTGCCTCGCTGCCAGGCCATCTGCGTGCCGGCATCCGCCGCCACTGCCAGTTCATGCGCGCCAACCTTGGCTTCGCCCTGTGCCAATACCACGCGGCCATCGCGACGCACGCTGAAGGTGGCCGCACTCCCCTGCACTCGCTCACCGGCCGTATCGACCACGAAGGGCCGTGAATCGTCCGTGGTCTCGAACAAGGCTTCGCCAGACGCCAGCACCACCCGCCGCTCACGGTCGCTGAACACCACGCTCAGCGCACTAGCGCTGTTCAGCGTCACCCGTGTGCCATCGGCCAGGGTCACCACCTGCCGCTCACCCACCCCCGTGCGGTAATCCGCCAGCAGCACCGGCGCCTGCTGCCAACCCGCCACACCAACCGCCAACAGCAGTGCAGCAGCAACACCCGCCTGCTTGAGCCAGCCTCGGCAATGGCGCAGGGCCTGGCCGATGTATTTCGCCACCATGCTTTCGGAAACGCCCAAGCGTTGCGCGATCTGCGCCTGGGTCAGGCCTTCGACGCGGTTGAGCAACAGCGCCTGACGGGCATTGTCGGACAGCTGCAGCAGCGCCTGATCGAGGATCTGCAGGCGCTCCCGGGCCAGCAACACCGCCTCGGGTGCCGGCGCCGGGCAAACCACCTCGGCTGCCCGCTCACTGTCGTCGTGGCTGGCGGCAATGCGCTGCTCGCGGCGCAAGGCATCGATCGCCAGGTTGCCGGCCACGCGGAAGATGAAACTGCGGGCGTGCAACACCGGCACCGCCTGCTGGTCGATGCTCACCAGCTTCAGGTAGGTTTCCTGCGCAACGTCGGCAGCGCGCTGGCGGTCGCTCATGCGCCGGGTCAGGAACTGCAGCAGGTCGTCGTGGTGCTCCTGGAAACTCGCCAGCAGGCCCGACACGGGTGAGGTCAGCATGGGTTTGGGCATGGCCAGTAGGAAGTTTTATCGGGCGTTAATGAGAAACAGTATCTTTCATCCAGAGGGAGACTTTCAACGCCGACGCGTATTTGCCACACTGCCCATTCGCCCACTCTGGCAAGGTCGCACTCCATGGCTGCCCGTCTGCACCGCTACGCCCGCCTGCTCCTGGTCCTGCTGCTGGCCTGCGGCCTGGGGGCCTGTACGCTGTTCCAGCCACGCGACCCGGTCAATATCAGCGTTATCGGGATAGAGCCGCTGCCCGGGCAAGAGCTGGAATTGCGCATGGCGGTGAAGATGCGGGTGCAAAACCCCAACGAGGCGCCAATCGACTACAACGGCATCGCCCTGAACCTGGAAGTGAACGGCCAGCCGCTGGCGGCCGGGGTCAGCGACCAGCAGGGGCATATCGGCCGTTATGGCGAAGCGGTGGTCGTGGTACCGGTGAGCATCACGGCGTTTTCCTTCCTGCGCCAGGCCTATGGGCTGGGCCAGGCGGGCTCGTTGCAGGGCCTGCCCTATGTGCTGCGCGGCAAGCTGGCCGGCGGGCTGCTGGGAACCGTGCGCTTTACCGACGAGGGCAAACTGGACCTGCCCAAGGGCGCCTACTGGTAAGCGCCAGGCGGGGGTCAGCGGTTGGCGCTGGCCGCGGCCATCAGCTTGTTGACTTCGCTGCGCACCATGTTGGCGTATTCGGGCGGCGACATGGCATCCAGCTCGGCGCGCACCCACTCGGCCCATTTGCCTTTGCGCCGAGGTTTTTCGGCAATCAGCCGCGCCGCTTCGCCTTTGGCCTTGCCCAGGTTGTTCTGCCACAGCTCGAACAGCCGGGCCTTCTCTGCCTCGATCTGCGCCCGTTCCTCGAAGCTCATGTTGGCCAGATTGAAACTCATGAAGGTACCTGCAGGTTTGAAAATGGACGCTATCTTACACCCAGGTACTGCAACAGCCCAAAGCCGCCGCAACTTTCCCGACGCGCCGGCATCCATTGTTCAAACCCTACCATCGACGAGGACGAGTTCATGGCCCGGAAAAACACCGCGCTGGCCGACAGCGATCAGATCAAGGACCAGGTATTCAGCGAACTGCAGGCGCTGATCGAAGAATCGGAAAAGCTGCTGAACGAAAGCGCCGCCCTGGTGGGTGACGAAGCGGAAACCCTGCGCGCGCAGGTAAGCCTCAAGCTACGCCAGGCGCGCCAAGCCGCCAACAAGGTACGCGGCAAGGCGCAACCGGTGGTGGCGGCTACCCAGGACTACATCGGTGGCCACCCGTGGCAGACCGTGGCCATTTCCGCGGGCCTCGGGCTGGTGGTCGGCCTGCTGCTGGGCCGCCGTCACTGACGCCAGGGCCGCCTGGTGCGAATCAGGCGGCCTGCGCCAGCGGGATGCCGCTGTGAAAGCGCAGCTCCTGGTCCGGTGACTGGATCAACTCCACCTCCGCCGCGCGCACCAGTTCCACCCGGCGGGCGATGTCCGCCTCATCGCCGTAGTTGTGCGCCAGCTTCAGGTAACCCTGGTAGTGGCGCGCTTCGCTCTTCAGCAGGCCGTGGTAGAAGCGGCCCAGCTCCTCGTCCAGGTGCGGTACCAGCGCGGCGAAGCGCTCGCAGCTGCGCGCCTCGATGAACGCCCCCACCACCAGCGTATCCACCAGCTTGACCGGCTCGTGAGCGCGCACCAGACGCCGCAGCCCCGACGCATAACGCCCCGCCGACACCGGGCGCAGCGGCACGCCACGGCGTTTCATCAGGCGCAGAACCTGTTCGTGGTGCACCAGTTCCTCGCGGGCCAGGCGCGACATCATGTTGATCAGGTCGAGGTGGGTGTTGTACTTGGCGATCAGGCTCAGGGCGGTGCTGGCAGCCTTGAATTCGCAGTTCTTGTGGTCGATCAGCAGGGTTTCCTGGTCGGCGAGCGCCGCTTCGATCCAGGCGTCTGGGGTCGGGCAACCAAGAAAGGCGTCGATTTCGGGGATCAGGGACATAAGCGTGCAACCACACAGAACGGGCAAGGCCGGCGATTATACCGGCGGCGGCGGGCGGCGCCAGTGACTATGCTTGATATGCATCAAGCGCCAGCGGGGGAAGCGCCGACTATAGTCAGGCATTGGTCGCCACCTTTGAAGGGAGCTAACGCCCATGCAAGCCGTCCGCAGCATCCTTGTCGTTCTCGACCCCGAGCACGCCCACAGCCGGGCACTGACCCGGGCCAAGCTGATCGCCGGCGTCACCGGCGCCCGCCTGCACCTGCTGATGTGCGACAGAAGGCATGACCACAGCGCGCTGCTGAGCCTGCTGAGCAGCCAGTTGCATGATGACGGGTATGACAATGTCACCCATGAAGAGGCCTGGCGCGACAACCTGCACGACACCATCATCTACGTGCAACAGGCCGAGGGCTGCGAGCTGGTGATCAAGGAACACCGCCCGGACAACCCGCTGAAAAAGGCCCTGCTCACTCCCAGCGACTGGAAGCTGCTGCGCCAGTGCCCGTGTGCCGTGCTGATGGTGAAGAGCGAGCGGCCGTGGACCGGCGGCAAGATCCTGGCCGCGGTGGACGTGGGCAACCAGGACGAGGACCACCGCCGCCTGCATACCAGCATCATCGACCATGGCTTCCAGATTGCCAAACTGGCCAAGGGCGAGCTGCACGTCATCAGCGCCCATCCTTCGCCGATGCTGTCGGCGTCGGACCCGGTGTACCAGTTGAGCGAAACCATCGAGAAGCGTTACCGCGAGGCGTGCAAGGCATTCCAGGCAGAGTACGGCATCAGCGACGACCGCCTGCATGTGGCTGAAGGGCCGGCGGATGTGCTGATCCCGCATACCGAGAAGAAGCTCGATGCGGTCGTGACGGTGATCGGCACGGTGTGCCGCACGGGGATTTCCGGGGCGTTGATTGGTAATACCTCGGAGGTGGTGCTGGATGCGCTGGAGGGGGATGTGCTGGTACTCAAGAGCGAGGAAGCAATTGCCCACCAGGCGGAACTGGCCCGCGGCTGAACCCTCTATTCCACTTCACTGCACAATTGTTGGGGCCGCTTTGCGGCCCTTCGCGGGCACGCCCGCTCCCACAGGTACCGCGCAAGATTCAGGTTGGCGATTCATCTGTGGGAGCGGGCATGCCCGCGAAGGGCTGCGCAGCAGCCCCAATCAGTACCGATAGCTAGGCCAACGCCTCGCGCACCTTCGGGTCCAGCCCCTCCCCTGCATTGGCCTCGGCCCATTCCGCCAGCTGCCGGCGCATTGCCGGCGTCCAGAAGCTTTGCAGATGCTGCCGTACCCCTTGCACCGCCAGCGCCCGGTCTGGCTCGCTGTCGAAGTAATGGGCAATCTGGTTGGCCATCTTGACCAGGTTCTCAGCGCTCATCGGCGCACCTCGGTTTTCTCCACAATACGGCGCTCCTTCAGCAAACGCCGTTGCTCGTCACTGAAGTCCTGGTAACGCTTCTGCCACTGCGAAGGCTGGAACACCTTCACCACCTCCACCGCCGTCACCTTGTACTCAGGGCAGTTGGTAGCCCAGTCGGAGTTGTCGGTGGTAATCACGTTGGCCCCCGATTCGGGGAAGTGGAACGTGGTGTACACCACCCCTGGCGCTACCCGCGCACTGACCTTGGCGCGCAGCACCGTCTGCCCGGCGCGGCTGCCAATGCCAACCCAGTCGCCATCCTGGATGCCACGGCTTTCAGCGTCGGTGGGGTGGATTTCCAGACGGTCGGCGTCATGCCAGGCGACGTTGCCGGTGCGCCGGGTCTGGGCGCCGACGTTGTACTGGCTGAGGATGCGCCCGGTGGTCAGCAGCAGCGGGAAGCGGTTGTTGACCTTCTCCTCGGTGGGCACGTAGCCAGTGAGCATGAAGCGCCCCTTGCCGCGCACGAACTGGTCAATGTGCATGGTTGGCGTGCCATCCGGCGCTGCGTCGTTGCACGGCCACTGCAGGCTGCCGTGGCGGTCGATCTCGGCGTAGCTGACACGGTGGAAGGTAGGCGTCAGGCGGGCGATCTCGTCCATGATCTCGGACGGATGACGGTAGTTCATCGGGTAGCCCAGGGCGTTGGCCAGGGCCACGGTCGCCTCCCAGTCGGCCTTGCCGGCCAGCGGCTCCATGACCTTGCGCACCCGCGAGATGCGTCGCTCGGCGTTGGTGAAGGTGCCGTCCTTCTCCAGGAACGAGCTGCCCGGCAGGAACACATGGGCGAACTTGGCTGTTTCATTGAGGAAGATGTCCTGCACCACCACGCACTCCATGGCCAGCAGGGCCGCGGTGACGTGCTGGGTGTTGGGGTCGCTCTGGGCAATGTCTTCGCCCTGGCAGTACAGGGCCTTGAAGCTGCCGTCCAGCGCTGCCTCGAACATGTTGGGGATGCGCAGGCCCGGGTCGGGCTGCAGGGTCACGCCCCAGGCACGCTCGAACTCGGCACGCACGCCCTCGTTGGAAATGTGCCGGTAGCCGGGCAGTTCGTGAGGGAACGAGCCCATGTCGCATGAGCCCTGCACATTATTCTGCCCGCGCAGCGGGTTCACCCCTACCCCTTCCCGGCCGATGTTGCCGGTGGCCATGGCCAGGTTGGCGATGCCCATCACCGCGGTGCTGCCCTGGCTGTGCTCGGTCACGCCCAGGCCGTAGTAGATCGCCGCGTTGCCGCCGGTGGCATACAGCCGGGCGGCGGCGCGGATCTGCTCGGCAGGCACGCCGCAGACCGGGCCAAGCACTTCGGGGGCGTTTTCCGCCAGGCTGACGAAGTCGCGCCAGCGGGCGAAATCCTCGGTTTCGCAGCGGGCATCAATGAAGCGCTGGGCCAGCAGGCCTTCGGTAACGATCACGTGGGCCAGGGCGTTGAGCATGGCCACGTTGGTGCCGGGGCGCAGTTGCAGGTGCAGCTCGGCGCGAGCGTGCGGCGAGTCGACCAGGTCGATGCGTCGCGGGTCGATCACGATCAGCCGCGCGCCCTGGCGCAGGCGGCGCTTGAGCTGCGAGCCGAATACCGGGTGGGCATCGGTGGGGTTGGCGCCGATCACCAGCACCACGTCGGCCTGCATCACCGAGTCGAAGCTTTGCGTACCGGCCGATTCACCCAGGGTCTGCTTCAGGCCGTAGCCGGTGGGCGAATGGCATACCCGTGCGCAGGTATCCACGTTGTTGTTGCCGAACGCCGTGCGCACCAGTTTCTGCACCAGGTAGGCTTCTTCGTTGGTGCAGCGGCTGGAGGTGATGCCACCGATGGAGTCGCGACCGTACTTCAGCTGGATGCGGCGGAACTCGCTGGCGGCGTAGGTCACCGCCTCGTCCCAGCTGACTTCCTGCCATGGGTCTTCCAGGCGCTTGCGGATCATCGGTTTGGTGATGCGGTCCGGGTGAGTGGCGTAGCCCCAGGCGAAGCGGCCCTTGACGCAGGCGTGGCCGTGGTTGGCGCCGCCGTTCTTGTCCGGGACCATGCGCACCAGCTGGTCGCCCTTCATCTCGGCACGGAACGAGCAACCGACGCCGCAGTAGGCGCAGGTGGTGATGACCGCACGCTCGGGTTGGCCCAGCTGCACCAGGCTCTTTTCGGTCAGGGTCGCGGTCGGGCAGGCCTGCACGCAGGCGCCGCACGACACGCACTCGGAGGCGAGGAAGTTTTCACCACCCGCCGCCGCCACCCGCGATTCGAAGCCGCGCCCGGTGATGGTCAGGGCGAAGGTGCCCTGGATGTCCTCGCAGGCACGCACGCAGCGGCTGCAGACGATGCACTTGCTCGGCTCGTAGTCGAAATACGGGTTGGATACGTCCTTCTTCTCGGCCAGGTGGTTGGCACCGTCATAGCCGTAGCGTACCTCGCGCAGGCCCACCTGGCCGGCCACGGTCTGCAGCTCGCAGTTGCCGTTGGCCGAACAGGTCAGGCAGTCCAGCGGGTGGTCGGAGATGTACAGCTCCATCACGTTGCGGCGCAAACCGGCCAGGCGCGGGGTTTCGGTGTGCACCACCATACCTTCGCTGACCGGGGTGGTGCAGGATGCCGGGTAGCCACGCATGCCTTCGATTTCCACCATGCACATGCGGCATGAGCCGAAGGCTTCGAGGCTGTCGGTGGCGCACAGTTTGGGGATGCTGGTGCCGAGCATGGCCGCGGCACGCATCACCGAGGTGCCGGCGGGCACGGTGATGGCGCGGCCATCGATGCTCAGGCTGACCTGTACCTCGCTGTCACGGGCCGGGGTGCCGAGGTCGCTGCTTTTATCAGAAGCGGGGTCGAAAAAATTGATCACTGTGCGGCCTCCGTGTGGGTCAGCCCGAAATCGGCAGGGAAGTACTTGAGGGCGCTGGCCACCGGATAGGCGGTCATGCCGCCCATGGCGCACAGCGACCCGTATTGCATGGTGTCGCACAGGTCGCGCAGCAACAGAGCCTGGTCATGCCGCTCGGACAGGTCGCTGGTGGCGATCAGCCGGTCGACCACTTCCATGCCCCGGGTCGAGCCGATGCGGCACGGGGTACATTTGCCACAGGACTCTTCGGCACAGAACTGCAAGGCAAAGCGCGCCATGCTGGCCATGTTCAAGGTGTCGTCGGCCACTACCACACCACCATGGCCGAGCATCGCGCCCATGGCAGCGAAGGCTTCATAGTCCAGCGGCGTGTCGAAATGGCTGGGCGGTACCCAGGCACCGAGCGGGCCACCCACCTGCGCGGCCTTCAGCGGCCTGCCACTGGCCGTGCCGCCGCCATAGCCTTCCACCAGTTCGCGCAGGGTAAGGCCAAAGGCGCGTTCCACCAGGCCGCCCTGGCGGATGTTGCCGGCCAGCTGGAACGGCATGGTGCCCAGCGAGCGGCCCATGCCGAAGTCGCGATAGAACGCCGCGCCCTTGGCCATGATGATGGGTACCGAGGCCAGGGTGAGTACGTTGTGCACCAGCGTCGGCAGGCCGAACAGGCCCTGCAGTGCGGGCAGCGGAGGCTTGGCGCGGACGATGCCGCGCTTGCCTTCGATGGATTCGAGCAGCGCGGTTTCTTCGCCGCAGATATAGGCGCCGGCGCCGACCCGCACTTCCAGGTCGAAGGCCTGGCCGCTACCGGCCACGTCGTTGCCGAGGTAGCCAGCGTCACGGGCGATGGCGAAAGCCTGGTCGAGCACGCGGATGGCGTCGGGGTATTCCGAGCGCACATAGATGTAGCCCTTGTCGGCACCCACGGCGAGGCCGGCAATGATCATGCCCTCGATCAGCAGGAACGGGTCACCTTCCATCAGCATCCGGTCGGCAAAGGTACCGGAGTCACCCTCGTCGGCGTTGCATACCACGTACTTCTGCCCGGTTCCGGCGTCACGCACGGTGCGCCACTTGATGCCGGCCGGGAACGCTGCACCGCCGCGACCGCGCAAGCCGGAATCGAGCACGGCGGCGACCACCTCGGCACCGTCCAGGGCCACGGCCGCTTCCAGGCCGGCGAAGCCGCCATGGGCACGGTAGTCGTCCAGCGACAATGGGCGGGTAATGCCGGCGCGGGCGAACAGCAGGCGCTGCTGGGTCTTGAGGTAAGGGATGTCTTCGACGGGCCCCAGCGCCAGCGAGTGGCCGCCGGGTTCACCGGGCTCAACGGTCAAGGCGTCGAGCAAGGACGGCACGTCTTCCGGGGTAACCGGGCCGAAACCCAGGCGCCCTTGCGCGCTGTCGCATTCCAGCAACGGCTCCAGCCAGTACAGCCCGCGGGAACTGGTGCGCTGGATGTCCAGCGGCAGCTGGCGGCGCTCGGCCTCGCGCAGCAAGGTAGCGGCGACCTGGTCGGCGCCCACGGCGCGGGCTACCGAGTCGCAGGGGATATACAGCTTCAGCATGCTGCGTCCTCCCGGCAGGCATTGACCAGCGCGCGCAGGCGCTCAGGGGTAAGGCGCGCGTGCACCTGGCCGTCGAGTTCCAGCGCTGGCGAGCAGGCACAGGCGCCCAGGCAGTACACCGGGCGCAGGCTGATGGCGCCGTCGGCGCTGGTGCCGTGGTCGTCCAGCGCCAGCTGTTCGCGCAGTTGCGCGGCCAGCGCCTCGGCGCCCCGGCTCTGGCAGGACTCGGCGCGGCACAGGCGCAGGGTATGGCGCGCCGGTGGCGTGGTGCGGAAATCATGGTAGAAACTGATCACCCCGCGCACCTCGGCAAGGCTGAGGTTCAGGGCGTGGGCAATTTCGGCGACAGCGGCATCGGGAATATAGCCAACGTCGTGTTGAATGGCATGCAGGATCGGCAACAGGGCGCCGGGGGTATCCTTGTCGCGGGCCAGGATGCGGTGGATCACAGGCAGGTGGAGCAATTCATCAGGCATTCAGCGGACCTCGGCGTCACGGACCCTGCCTGAATTGTTGTGAGGGCAGGTATCCGGCGTGTTCTGCTGCGGCGCGCCGGCCACGTCACGGTTGCGTGCTGCCAGCGGCCTCCTTGCCCACGGCCGCACGTCTGTGCGCGCTGGTCCGAAGGCATCCTGCAAGCATGGCATTTGTGGCGTCGAGGGGTTGCGTGCGAACGACCAGGCGTATCCTGAAACCGACGCGGGTTTCGCGTATTGGGCCGAGTTCGCAAGTGGTCCGCGTCCCATATGGGAGCGAGCGTGACCGCGAAGCAGGCGGCGCAATAGATGGCACCGGCTACGCCGGTGTTCGCGGGCCTGCCCGCTCCCACAATGGCCCTGCTGATTCAATGAATTATGTGCCGTTCCATGAGAACAGGCCTGCGCAAGGCTTGAAAGCTGCCCGGCTTTGCCGATCAGTGCTTGCCTTCCACCGCCTCGGCCGTCTCGATCAGCTTGTCGAACTTGCGGTTCAGCTGGGCAAAGCGTTCATCACTCTTGGCTCGCGCCTTGATGTTCTGTTCCGAGCTGGCCTTGTCGGCGATGGTCACCACGGTCCAGTCCCGGTCTTTGGACACCCAGTAGACCAGCTCGCCGTCCGCGGAAAACGCCTCGAACCGGCCACCGCTATTCGGTACAGGCCTGGCCTGCCTGGTCATCGGCAACAGTTGCTGGACCCGCGCCTCGTCGGTGCTGGCCAGCCGCACCTCCACCTGGCGAAGCTGGTCGGCCTCGTTGAACGACGCCTTCACTTGCGTGATGGCAATACCGCCGAGGCTGTAATTACCCTTGGGGTTGCGCCCCTGAAAGAACTCGGTGGGCACCTGGTAGTGATAGCCGGTGAACTGCTTCACCTCGCCGAACTGCTGCTGCAGAATGGCCATGGTCTGGGGCTTGGGCATGCCCAGGGTGAACTGCCCGACTTCCAGCGCCGACCAGGCTTGCAGGGGGAAAAGCGCGCAGGCGAACAGCAGCGGTAAGGTCCGTTTCATGGGGTAATCTTCCTTGAAGAGAGCCCGTCAACCTAACCCCTGCAGGAAAACCAGACAATACTGGCAGGGTGCCAAGCGCACCCTCTTGTGAATCCGCCAGCCAGTGCGATTTCCCTCAGGAGGTAGAATCTGGGGCTACCCCCTATCCTGTGGGAGCGGGTTCACCCGCGAACACGGGCGCAGCCCGTGCCATCCCCCACAACATTGATCCCGCATCGCTGCCTTGGCAGGGAAATCACACCACCCAGCCTGGCAAAAATTGATAGTCAGCCAATCAATGCAACGTATGCACCTGTGGCCTGCCCCTGAGCTGCACCTGCGCAATTGCCGAATCCAGCAGCGTGCGCACAGCCTCCATTTCATGCACGACCGCCAGGGTCATGATCGTGGCGGGAGATCTGGGGAGCGAGGCAATGGCGTGATGGCCTACGGACAAGGCGCAGAGCACGTATTCCGTGGCCTGGGTCAGGGTGTCTTCCAGGTGATGGGATGGGTCAGAAAAAATGGGTGGATCCGGGACTATTTTGAGCATGGTCACATCTCGATTTCGTGAGAGAAAACCACACCCCATCCCTTGCAGAGAATGGGTGGCGGCTGCGTACGGGCCTGCAAGACCGGGGAAGATCGAGAAAAACCCGGCTGACCCGAAGGTCACCCGTACGCAGCCACCATTAAGCACAACCATTGGCACACACCAACGGCTCGATGATGAGCACGCTTTCGATACTTCCCCAGGCTTGCAGACCCGGTCGTTGAATTTGCAACGACAGGGCGAGACTAGGGGGCTCAGGTTTCCATCGCAATGGTGAAACGGCTTGAAAAGGATGATTCAGAAATGGACTACGAGGAAGGGGAAAAAATCTGATTAGTTCTTGTAGGAACAGGTACGAGTTTCTTCAAAAAGACTCAAGATCCGAATGTGAAGCACAGCGCTTGGCGGTGGCTGTGCTTCTTTCAAATGCTCACTACAACGCCAACCGCGCCAGTCGCTGCAAGGCTCGAATCACCTCCTGATCCCGATTCTCCAGCACATCCGCCTGAATACGCGCGATCACAGCCTTCAGCAATTCGGTCTGGTTCATCTCTGTATGCTGCTGAAGCGCAAGCATGTCCTCTGCCATGTACGGATTGACCTTCATCGACAAACGCCGGGTTGCATTGGAACGCGCAAGCCCGCGCTGCTCTCGCTGTTCCTCCAGCGCCTGAAGGAACGTTTGATGCGCCGTATGCAATTGCCCACACTGCTGCGCCTGCACCAACTGTTGGAAATAGTGGGCAAGAAACAACTTGCGCAAATTGGCCCCTGCCTCATCACTGACCGCATGCATGGCTGCATCGAGCACATCCAGATAGACCGCCGGCAAACGCGCCTCAATCGACTTGAGCTGCTGCTTGCGCGCCTCCCGGATGGCCGGCGTGGATTGCGATGGAATGGCGACCACACCATCACAACGGGCGCACACCCCCACCAGAATGTCCTTGGCCACCCCTTGGCCATCGCTAAACGGCACATCCCGGCGAGCATAGTGCGTGGGCACCACGGCCTGGCAATGCTCGCAAAGCGCTTTTCCTCTGTCGCCTTCGAAAAAGATCTTCATGATCTGGGTACTCACTGGTGAACGCTGATGAACCAGGTGTCTGGCTCGATGAAAAAGAACTTTATGTACCAACCCTCCCGTTGGAGCACATGCACCTCGATGGCTGCAACGGCATGGTGAGGGGTGCTGACGTGATGGATACCCCGACATGAGCGAACGACTTCGGAAACCTCGCCGGCTGACACTTCTCCTGTAGCCAGCAGGTTCTTTACGTCGATATCCCTGCGTGAAACGTGTTGATACTCCCCTGACTCAAGCGCCGCTATCACCGCTCGCTGGGCCTCCCTGAAGCCGAATTTCATAGCTCATCCCTGCCAATACGAAAATCATCGTACAAAACCCGAATCAAATCTACCGTTTGCCGAGCCCGGGCGACCAGCGGCACCTCGAGCAGCTCACGGCAGCGATACGGAACACGCATGAACTATGGTCCGATTGACCGCAGGACGGCGTAGAGCAATGTAACCAACGCTTTCATGGCCTTTTCCGACTGACCATTCGAGGGCAAAACCTGCTCTCATCAGGATGAACGAGCTGAACCCACGGCAAGGCTTGTTCAGGGAGAAAGCTGCCAGCTATCAGGCACGTTGGCCGTGGCTGGCCTTGGTTGAGTGAGCGTCCGCTTTTGACCTGTAAAGGCCGTGCTGGAAACGGGGCTGCCATGCAGCCCATCGCAGGCTGCTCCTACAGGCAATGAGGCAACCTGATGGAGCAAGTGTTGCTCCCACCCGACCGCGCTGACCTCAAGCCATGCGCAGTACCTGTGGGAGCGGGCAAGCCCGCGAAACAGGCGACGCGGTGGATGGCACGGGCTTCGCCCGTGTTCGCGGCGGTTCGACGCCTCGACACGCCCGCTCCCACAGGGATCGCGCCAGCTTTTAGAAATTGAGCAAGACCGTTGCTCTCACCTCGATTGCGTTGGCCTCAAGCCAGGTGCATTACCTCTGGGAGCGGGCTTGCGCTGAGTCCGGCCATTCCGCCATGGAAGTCCACGTCACCCCGCTTCTCGCCTACCACCTCCGGCAACTGCACGATCGATGCCTCAGGCCTGAGCCATCAGATGGTCATGTGCCTTTGAGCAGGGGGCAGCGTCGCACACCGTGCTGAAGGTGTTCGCCCAGAGCATGATGGCAACCGTTGAACCCGCCTACCCTGCCACCCTGCCAAAGGTGTAATCCTTGAAAACCGACCACCCGATCCCATGGGAGCACTGTACTTGCCTATCGCCTTCAGACCCGCTCAAGCCTCGGACGCGCACGATATTGCGCGCTTCTTTCAACTGACATCGGAGGGCATGGCCGATTACATATGGAGCAAGCTTGCCGCACCTGGACAAGCATTGCTGAGTGTCGGTGCGTCTCGCTATGCCAGGGAACAGGGCGACTTTTCCTACAAGAATTGCCTGATGGCCACTTTCGAAGGGCGGGTCATCGGCATGATGCATAGCTATGCCTTGCGCGAGAGCCCTGACAGGCCTGTCGAGACAGACCCGGTGCTCGCGCCCTATTCCGACATGGAAATACCCGACACCCTGTACATCTCCAGCCTGGCCCTGGATGAGGCCTGGCGCAGCCAAGGGCTGGGCGTCCAGTTTCTTCGCCACGCCCAGCAGCGCGCCGAGGACTACGGCCTGAATGGGCTATGCCTGATCGATTATGCAGAAAACCACGGTGCACGCCGCTTCTATGAACGTCACGGTTTTCAGATTGTTAAAACCTGCCAGATCGTTCCGCACCCGATGCTGGGCGTAACCGGTGAAGCCTATTTGATGTATCGCCCTACCCACAACGTGTTCGAGAAAACACCATGAACAAGAAACTGACCGTGTTCCGCGAACTGGATATCCAACCGGTGCGCGACCTTCCCTTTTTTGAAGAGGTCGTGGAAGGTAACCCTCATACGCTGACGTCCAAGTACTATCACGATGAACAACAAGGTCGCATTTCCGGAGAATGGGAAGCCAGCACCGGGGCGTGGCGCATCGACTACAAAGTGTGGGAGTTCTGCCATGTACTGAGTGGATGCTGCGTCATCGAGCTTGAGGGGTACGCCCCCGTCACACTGGCCGCTGGCGACACGTTCATTATCGAACCGGGCGCCAAGGGCAAATGGACCGTACTGGAAGACATGAAAAAGAACTTCGTGATCCTCTTGCCCGCGAACTAGGCACGGGGGAAACATAAGTAAGCGAACTGCTATGAATGACGTCTGGATCTGAGTTGACGTTGCAGACAACGAGGCCGGTACTGCCCTATAGCCGACGCTGAAAAATTGGTTTCGTGAGTGCGACGCGCACTTTGTGGGAGCGGGCGGGCCCGCGAACACCGGCGCAGCCGGTGCCAGGCTCCGCATTGGATTCTTCGCGGGCGCGCCCGCTCCCACAGCGGTACGCGAAGTACCCGGCACCTGCGCCCTGCACAATATTGCTGTTCGGCTCACCGGCAGCTTTGGGTCCCCTTGCAGACGTTCGATGTGTCATGGAACCAGCGACATTCGAATAGCCATACCGGCGCAGCCAATGCCATGCACCGAGCTGGATGCTTCGCGGCTAAAGCCCACAGGGTACGCGGACCGCTTGCGAATTCAGTGTTCTACGCGACAGCACAGCCACTCACCCCCGACCAGGTTTGTTCAGGGAAAAAGCTGCAGCTACCAGGCATGTTGGCCTTGGTTGAGTGAGCGTGCGCTCGACCTATTGGACCGACTCGGGCTCCAATGACGCAGGCTTGAAGCCCAGGCTTCGCATCAGATCACGTGCAGCTTCGAAGAACATGATCTTGAGGCTTTCGGCATATTCCTCCGTCAAACGGCTCGCAGGCCCTGAAATTACAAGGGCTCCCATCAGTTCCTGTTGCGCACCGTAGATGGGCAGTGCCATTGAAGCCGCATGCGGGTCGGTGGCTCCCTTCGAGTAGAACGGTTTCTGCAATGCAATGCCGACTTGATAAGGCGCGCGCAAGGCCTGTGCCCCTGCCGCTTCATCCATCGGACGCATGTCTCCGGGTTGGAGATTGAGGCGAAGTCGATGGGAAGAGTTAACACGGTACTGACACATCCGATATGCACCGTGACGCACATAGAAGGAGGCGGTCTCACCTGACTTTTCAGCCAAATCATGCAAACGTGGCATCACATGCCTTTCGAGGTCCAGCGCCTCTTGATAGACCGTGTTCAACCGCATGACTTCGCTGGCTAGCTGATAACGCCCGTCAGCCATGCGCGTGATGAAGCCATGGTTTTCCAGAGACACCATCAAGCGCATGATCGTGCTTTTGATGAGGCCGGTACGTTCTACCAGCTGAACCAGGCTCAGCGCAGAGTCGCCTATCTGAAACGCGGTCAGCACGGTCAAAACACGGTCTGCCGATGCCACACCATTTACCGCTGGACGCGGCCGCGCTTTCACCATTTGCAAAACCTCACAGGATCGAAGCCCTCAATCTGTACGCAAGGGCGGAAAAACCTCATTATCCGACAACGGCCGGCCCCCGCCAACGTAGCATGCGCTGTGTGTGCCAGGAAAAAAAAAGCCAGCAGGGCAATATATGTGCGCCTGCTGGCTAGAGGTTGATCGCAATCGTATGGGCAAATATCCACTGACCTGGCAATCAGCGAACTTTACAGCCGATGCGGCTCCCGTTCGCTGTACTGGCCGATGCTCAGAACAGCGGCAGGGTGTAGTTGATGATCAGGCGGTTCTGGTCACCATTGCGCGCTGCCTCGCTGTGCGATTTGCCGTTGCGCCAGGCCACGCCAAGCCCTTTGAGCGTGCCGCCCTGGATCACGTAGTCCAGCGAAAAGTCCCGCTCCCACTCCGACTGTTCGGCGCCTGCGGCTGCCTGGATGTGGTCGCCTTTCAAATAGATCACCGAAGCCTTCAGCCCAGGTATGCCGCTGGCAGCAAAGTCATAGCCGTACTGGGCAAACCCGGTACGCTCACCCGCGCGCGTGAAGCTGAGCAGCATCTTGTCGGTCCACAGATACAGGCTGCTGCCTCCAGCCCCCTTGTCGATCGAACCCTGGTTGATCTGCACGAAGTTGCTATCGTCGGAAACACTCTGGTAACCCAGGGTCAGCGAGTGGCCCCGCAAACGGTAGGTGAACGCCGCACTCCACAGGTCATTGTCGATTTCCCCGTCGCTACCGTTGGTGTATCCACCAACGGTATAGCCCTGGCTACGCCCTGAGCTACTGCCGTTGGCACCGTCCGCACGGGTGCGGAAATAGCGCAGGTCAGTGGTCAACGAGCTGTCATCGGTCAACGCCAGGGTGTGATTGAGGCCGGTGAACTGTTGCAGGTAGTAGTCTTCGAGTTGCCCGGCGTAATACTGCAGCAGCAGCGTATGGGTGGCGCGGTAATCGGCACCGACAAAGTTGAAACGATCACTCTCCTGAGTGCCGCCGCTTACGGCCATGCCGGTGAGGTCGGTCGAAGCCCGGCCCCTGGCGCGGTTCAGCGCCCCGCCGATGAGCGTGAGGTTATTGATGTCTTTGCTCTGCAATTGCACGCCCTGGAATGTCTGCGGCAGCAATCGGCCATCAGAGGCCACCAGTACCGGCAACCTGGGCATCAGTTGCCCCACGCGCAGCTCGGTCTGGCTCATCTTCATCTTGGCGGTGGCACCGGCGCTGCTCCAGCGGTCGGCCGCGCCTTCGCCATCGGAAGGAATCATGCTACCGCCCTGATGCCGCCCTCTGCCGCTGTCCAGCGTAAGGCCCAGCATGGCCGTGGCGTCCACGCCGAAACCAACCACACCGTCGGTATAACCGGAGCGCAGGTCGAGTAGAAAGCCTTGCGCCCACTCCTCGGTTCTGGAGGGCTGCGCCGTGCCGTCGCGGTTATCGCTGTTGAAGTAGAAATTGCGCATCGACAAGTTCGCGTGGCTGTCACCGATCAGGTCGGCCTGGGCAGACAAGCCTATGACGCTGCCGCCTGCTGCCAAGGCAATGCGGCAGAGGGAAGGTAGGGATTTCAAGCAAGAGACTCCAAAAGGATCGTTGTTATTATTTTGAAACGTCATTTCTTTATATGGAGGCAGATTATCGCAACCTCGTCAACAGGCAGTGCGAAACACGCCTGAAAATCGAAATTTACCGAGAAAACAGCTTCACCCTTCGCCCGGTTTTGTTTTATTTTGCAACGTCGTTGCATTAAATACATCAAACAACAATCGGACGCCCAGGCGTCCCCGGCCCTACAGGAGCGCCCATGAGCTTCTTTACTGCCCCGCCGACCGTGGATACCACGGTATTCACCCGCCTGCCCGACCGCTTCCGCGACCCGCGCCCGACCGCCTGGGCCAATGCCAACCGCCAGGGCCGTGCCATCGACTCGTTCCTCGAAGGCCCATCATTCGATCGTCAAGGCCGCCTTTACGTGACCGACATCCCCAACGGGCGAATTTTCCGCATCTCGCCGCAGGGCGATTGGGAACTGGTGTGTCAGTACGATGGCTGGCCGAACGGCCTGAAGATTCACCAGGATGGACGCATCTTCATTACCGACTACAAGCGCGGGATCATGGTGCTCGACCCGGATACCGGTGCTCTCGAAGCGCTGCTGGACTCGGCTGGTTCGGAAGGCTTCAAAGGCGTCAACGACCTGGTGTTCGCACCTAACGGTGACCTGTATTTCACAGACCAAGGCCAGACCGGGCTGCAAGATGCCAGCGGTCGCGTGTACAAGCTCGACGCCACCGGCAACCTGACCTGCCTGCTTGGCACCATTCCCAGCCCCAATGGCATCGTCTACGACCCGCACCTCAACCACCTGCTGGTGGCAGTGACACGCGCGCAACAGATCTGGCGCATCCCGTTGGGCAACGGCTCGATCGTCGGCAAGGTGGGCGTTTTCGCCCAGCTGCATGGTGGGCTGGGCGGCCCCGACGGCCTGGCCCTCGATGCACAGAGCAACCTGTATATCGCCCATACCGGTTTCGGCTCGGTATGGAAGCTGTCGAAAGTCGCTGAGCCATTGCAGCGCATCGTCTCCTGCGCAGGCATCAGCAACACCAACCTGGCCTTCGGCGGCAATGACGGGCAGACCCTGTACATCACCGAATCCGAAACCGGCAGCATTCTGCAGGTGCGCACCACTGCGCCTGGGCTGCCAATGTATTCCCACAGCTGAACCAGCCCCCTGTCAGGGCACACAACAACTACAAAAGAGTGACGACATGACCCACGAAACCCCCGCTGCCCAGGCGCCGCTCAGCGACGCCGAGGGCGAACGCCTGATGCGCCGCGTGCTGTGGCGCCTGGTGCCGTTCATCTTCATCTGCTACGTAATCAGCTACCTCGACCGCACCAATGTCGGCTTCGCCGCCATCAGCATGAACCAGGACCTGGGCCTTACCGCGACGATGTTCGGCTGGGCAGCCGGCCTGTTCTTCTTCGGCTACTTCATGTTCGAGATCCCCAGCAACCTGCTGATGCAGCGCTTCGGCGCACGGGTGTGGATTGCGCGAATCATGATCACCTGGGGGCTGATCTCCATGGCCACCGCGTTCGCCACCGGGCCAATCAGTTTCAGCATTGCGCGCTTTTTGCTGGGGCTTGCCGAAGCGGGCTTCACGCCCGGCGTATACCTGTACTTCACCTACTGGTTCCCCGGCAAATGGCGGGCGAAAGCTACTGCCGCCTTCCTGCTGGGCATTCCTGCGGCCAACATCGTCGGCTCGCCCCTGTCCGGCTGGCTGATGGAACAGCATGGAGTTTTGGGCCTGAAGAACTGGCAGCTGCTGCTGGTCACCGAGTCGATGCCGGCCGTGCTGCTTGGCATCGCTTGCCTCTTCGTACTGGTCGATACCCCTTCCAAGGCAAAATGGCTCAACCCGCAAGAGAAAGCATGGCTTGACCAGCGCCTGTCCCAAGAACAACAGGCCATCGGTGCATCTCATGGCAATACGCTACGCGCAGCCTTGACCAACCCCAAGGTGTTCACCCTGGCGGCCATCAACTTTTGCTGCATCGTCGGCTCGATTGGCATAGGCATGTGGCTGCCGCAGATCATCAAAGGCCTGGGCATCGATAGCGGCGCGGTCGGCCTGGTGGTCGCCCTGCCCTACCTGCTCGGGGCACTGGCAATGACGATGTGGGCACGGCTGGCCAACCGTAGCCGTCACCGCCTGCCCTATGTGGTCAGTGCATTGGCATTGGCCGCCGTGGCCCTGGTGGCCGCCGCCCTGCTTGACCAGCCGGTGTTGAAGATCGCCAGCCTGTGCGTGGCGGTGGCGAGCATCCTGTCATTCCAGGCCACGTTCTGGGCGATACCTTCGACCTTCCTGACCGGTCGCGCCGCCGCTGGCGGCCTGGCGATGATCGTCTCGATCGGCAACCTGGGCGGCTTCACAGGCCCGTTCCTGATCGGCCTGATCAAGGACGCCACTCATAGCTTCAGCATGCCGTTCTTTGCTGTTGCATCGATCCTGCTGGTCGGCACCTGCCTGATGCTCTGGCTGGGCGACCCTGCCAAGCAGCAGGCGCCTCACGGCCAAGGCCAGACAATCTGACCGCTCAGCGGCGGCGACGCATGCCGTATTGACCCAACAGCCCGATCACCAGAAACCCTCCGGCGACCCCCAAGGTCGCCGGCGCTCCCCAGCGGGCCGCGACCAGCCCCGCCGCCATGCCGCCCAAAGCTTCGAAGCCGAAGCGCATGGCAATATAGAAAGCGATCACCCGGCCACGCAAATGGCTGGGTGCGCCACTTTGCAACTGCATGTTCGTACTGACATTGCTCAGGGTGATGCCGAAACCCAGAACGCCCAGCGCCAGCAACGCCAGTGGCAGCGCACCCGCCATCCACAAACCGATCAGCGCAACCGCGCATAGCAGTGCCCCAGCATCGGTGAACTGGCGCAGGCGAGGCAATGCGCCGCCAACCGCCAGCACCAGCGTGGCCACGAACGCGCCCGCGCCTGCCGCCCCCCACAACCAGCCAAGCACCCGCGCATCGCCAGCGAACACGGCCCTGGCCAGGATCGGCAGCAGTGCCGCGTAGCAGGATGCCAACAAGTTGACCATGATCACGTTGACTAGCAGCTGGCGAACGTAGCGCGTTTGCCACAGGTACAACAGCCCTTCGCGAAACACTTGCGCGGTTGAGCCACTGGCCTTCGGGCCGGCAATGCCGCGCACTTTCAGCAAGCCACCCAGCAAGGCCATGAAAGCCACGGCAGTAAGGGCGAAGCAGGCCGCCTCGCCGGCCAGGGCAATGAGCCCACCGGCCAATGGCGGGCCGACGAACCGTGCGGCATTGATCAACATCGCATTGAGCACCAGCGCGTTCGGCAGGTCGGCCGGGTCGTCGACGAAACTGCCAATCAGCGCTTGGCGCAGAGGGGTTTCCAAGGCATTGAGCAAGCCAAGCAACAATGCCATGGCAGCAATGAACGGGCCATCGACCCAGTTACGCCAGGTTGCAAGCGCCAGCACGAGCGACTGCGCGATCAGGATAAGTTGCACGATGATCAGCAACCGGCGTTTGTCATGCCGATCGATCCAGGCTCCCGCCAACGGGCCGATGAGCAATTGCGGCGCGAGCGAAAGGAAGGTGATCAGCCCCAGCAGTACGGCAGAGCCGGTCAGATGATAGGCCAGCCAGGCCAGTGCAACCTGCTGAACCCACTTGCCCAGGGTGGAAACTCCCTGGCCGGCGAAATAGATCTGAAAGTTGCGATGAGCGAGCGCCCGCACGGCGGCGGGCCAACGTTTGCGATGCGGTGACGATGTATCGGACAAGTCTGCGAATCCTCAATAGAACCCGCGACCGACACCAACCCGACAGCCGCTGCACACCCCATCGCAAGGTGCGCAGCGCATGCTGGATCAGCCTGGCAGCAGGCAGCCTTTCTTCTTCAAGGACTCCAGGACCCAGGAACGGTCGTTGGTGCCTTGGGCAATGTGTTCCATCTGTGCGGTTTCGGCAGTGTGCTTGGCGGTGGCGCGAGCATAGACCTCAGCGACGTGGTCGTAAGGCACGCACAGCAGGCCATCGTCATCACCGATCACCAGGTCGCCCGGCTCGATCACCATACCATCAATGGCAATCGGCACGTTGATCTCGCCCGGGCCATCCTTGTATGGGCCACGGTGCGAAACGCCAGCAGCGAACAACGGGAAGTCACCCGCGCCGATGTTGGCCGCATCGCGAATGGCGCCGTTAATGACGATACCGGCCAAACCACGCTTGACCGCGTAAGCCACCATCATTTCACCGATCAGGGCGTTGGTCAGATCACCACCGGCATCGACCACGATCACATCGCCCGGCTGAGCGATATCGATCGCGTAATGCAGCATGAGGTTGTCACCTGGGCGCGCCTTGACTGTCAAGGCCGGGCCGCACAGCACACCTTCGCGATGCATGGGGCGCAGGCGGGCACCACCTGCAGTCATCCGGTTCATCGAATCGCTGACGTTGGCAACCGGAACCTCACGATAACGTGCAACCCACTCATCACCGACTTTACGTGTGCGCTCAAGCACCTGGAAGCCAATGCTCATGTGACATACCTCTCTTGGTTTTATTCGATGTCGCCGGCAGCTGCCGAATCTATTTTTAGAATGTCATTTCATTAAAGACATGGCAATTGATTTTTGACGCCTTTTTTAGGGGCCTAATGACACCTACTTTAATTTTCTTGCAACAGCGTTTCATTATGATAGGGTTTAGTCCAGTGCCGCAAATGAGCGGCAGACTGCGCCCGAACCGCCCCCTGACAAGAACAAGGTATCCACGATGTCCCGTACCATTCTGCTGACCGGCCCTGAGCTTGCTGCCGAGGCCATGAACCTTGCCGCCGAACAGGGCGTCAGGATCGTCCCCACCACGCCCTACCTGCCCGCCGAAGAACTGGAAGCCATCATTCGCGCTGAACAGCCCGATGCCATCGTGGTCCGCCAGGGCAAACTGACCCGCGCCATGATCGACGCTTCAGCCAACCTGAAAGTGATCGCCAAGCACGGCGTGGGCTACAACACCATCGATCTCCAGGCCGCCGCCGACCGCAGCATCCCGGTATCGATCGCCCTGGGCGCCAATGCCCAGTCGGTGGCCGAGCTGGCTTTCGCCCTGATGTTCAGCGTGGCACGTCAAACCGCACTGCTGGATGCGCGCATGCGTGACGGGCATTGGGACAAATCCTCGGCCAACGGCATGGAGTTGTCGGGCAAAACCCTGGGGCTTATCGGTCTGGGCTCGATCGGCAGCATCCTCATGGACCTGGTGGCCCCACTGCGGATGAAGGTCAAGGTGTTCGACCCCTACCTCAAGCAACTGCCGGAGCGCCCGCACGTCGAACGTGAAGAGGATTTCGATCGCCTGCTGGCTGAAAGCGATATCATCAGCCTGCACTGCCCGCTGACCGAGACCAACCACAACCTGATTGGCGCTGCCCAGCTCGAGCGCATGCGCCCTGGCGCCATCCTGATCAACACGGCCCGTGGTGAGCTGATCGACACCAACGCCCTGGTAAAAGCGCTCAGCGAACGCCGCATCGCCGGTGCCGGCCTGGATACCTTCAGCCCCGAGCCGCCGCCTGCCGACAGCCCGCTGTGGGGTCTGCCGACACTGGTCGCCACGCCGCATGTCGGTGCCAACACCACCGAGGCCCGCGAACGGGTAGGCCTGGTAGCGCTGAAGCAGGTTCTCGATGTGTGGGCGGGCAATGCTCTGGACCCGCGTTGCGTGGTCAACCGCCACCTCTTCGCCAGCTGATCGCACCCCTCGCGTGCCTCTTCGTGAGCGGGGGCACGTCCACACGCGTCACTCCAGAAAAAAAACAATTGGAGAGCACCATGACTTCAGCAACATCGCTGCCGGATGAACTCGAACGCAGCACCATGCGCCGTATCGCCTGGCGACTGCTGCCCTTTCTGATCGTCTGCTACCTGATCGCGATCATCGACCGCGGCAACATCGGCATGGCTTCCCTGCAGATGAACGAGGACCTGCAGCTCACGGCCAAGGTGTTCGGCTTCGCCAGCAGCCTGTTCTTCTTTGCCTACTTCCTGGTCGAAGTACCCAGCAACCTGGCCATGCAGCGATACGGGGCACGTATCTGGATAGCCCGCATCATGATCACCTGGGGCCTGATCTCTGCAGGCACGGCTTTCGTTCAGGGTGCAAACTCTCTGTACGTGATGCGCTTTCTGCTGGGCGCTGCCGAAGCCGGTTTCTTCCCGGGCGTGCTGCTGTACCTCACCTACTGGCTGCCGTCTGCCTACCGAGCACGCATGGTGGCGCTGTTCATGGTGGCGATCCCTGCCGCCAACTTCATCGGCTCGCCACTGTCGGGTCTGCTACTGAACCTGGACGGCTGGATGGGCATGCGTGGCTGGCACTGGCTGTTCATTCTCGAAGGCATTCCTGCCGTACTGTTGGGCATCGCCTGCCTGTTCGTGCTTACCGACCGCCCCGAGCAGGCCAAGTGGCTGAGTGACGAGCAACGCGGCTGGCTCACCAAGCGCCTGGCTGATGAAGCCTCGAAAAAGACCGCCATCGGCCATATTTCGCTGTGGAAGCTGCTACGCCACAAAGACATCTGGGTGCTGGCACTGATCTACTCGGGCGCTTCTGCCGCCGGCAGCACAATGAGCGTGTGGGCCCCGCAGTTGCTGAAAACCTTTGGTCTCAGCGCCATGGAAATCGGCCTCGTGAATGCCATCCCTTACGGCATCGCCTCGGTGCTCATGATCATCTGGGGCCGCAGCTCCGACCGTAGCGGCGAGCGTCGCTGGCACACGGCCATGACCATGCTGCTGATCGCAGCGGGCCTGCTAATGACCTTGTTTACCTCGTCCCTGCCGGCGACGGTAGTGATGCTGACCATGGTCCTGGTGGGGGCGTACTCGATGAAAGGCCCGTTCTGGGCACTGGTGTCGGGCTGGCTGTCTTCGTCGACCGCTGCTGCGGGGCTGGCAGCCGTGGGCGCCATGGCCAACCTGATCGGCGGTGGCATCATGGTCAACGCCTACGGCGCCATCCACGATGCCACCGGCAGCTACTCCCTGGCACTGATGCCATTGGCCGCACTATGCACCGTGGCCGGTATCGCTGTACTGGTGATCGGCCGCAAGCGCCAGCGCGAGCAAGCTGAGACAGCCGGCGCCGTCAGCGCGAAATAAGCCGCGCAAGCCGTACTTCGATGCCCACTTTCCTGCCTCAGGAACGTGGGCATCGTCATTTCACAACAACAAGATACGAGGAATATCCATGACGCTGTCTCGTCGTCAGTTCTTGCAGGCCACCGGTGCACTGGGTGCTGCCGCCTCCATGGGCGCCATGGCCGACGTGCCCTTCAGCAAGGGCGATGCGCACCCGCGCCTGACGCCGCCCGCAGGCAGCATCGACTGCCACATGCACCTCTATGACAGCCGCATCCCGGCCGCACCCGGCGCTACCCTGCTGCCGGCGGATGCCTCGCTGGAGGATTACCGCAAGTTGCAGCAGCGCCTGGGCATCCGCCGCATGGTCATCGTCACGCCATCGACCTACGGCACTGATAACCGGGTGATGCTCGATGGCTTGTTGCGCAGCCGAGGCGATGCCCGGGGCGTGGCGGTTGTGTCCAATGCGATTACCGACGCAGAACTTGCCGAACTGCATCAGGCAGGAGTGCGTGGTATCCGCTTCAACCTGAGCGTCGGCAGCCAGGCGCTCGATGGGCTGGAAAGCCTGGCCGCGCGGGTCGGCGAACTGGGCTGGAACGTACAGGTCGCTCCCGGGCCGCTGCTGCCCGAAGTTGCCCCGCGCTTGCTGGCCTTGCCAGGCAAGATCGTTATCGACCACATGGGCCATGTACCACAGCCAGAAGCGCTGACGTCGCCGGCTTTCGCCGCACTGGTGCAGCTGCTGGACACCGACCGGGCATGGATCAAGCTGTCGGCACCTTATCTTCGCTCGAAAACCGGAGCACCGCTGTTCGAGGACGTCGGCCGAGTCGCCACTGCACTGATCAGCCATCGCCCTGACCGCATGCTATGGGGCAGCGACTGGCCGCACCCGACGCTTGCCGTCGAGCGGAAACCCGACGATGCGCTGATCCTTGACCTGCTGATGCGCTGGGCTCCAAAGGAGCAAACCCGGACCCTGATCTTGCGCGACAACCCCGCTCAGCTCTACGACTTCTGATCATCTGCCAAACCGAAAAGTCGCCCACATCGGACGAATGACGAAACTACTCAGATCTGTGGTGATGAACATGTCCTGCAGGCGTCGTAACGGCCTGGATCAATACTCGTGTTAAAGGTACGAACGTGTGTTCGCCGTTACGACCTTCGAGCCGGGCTGATGTCCGCTCGCAACCTGATCGGTTATGGCGGCAACCCACCCCACCCGCGATGGCCCGGTGGGGCGCGCGTCGCGATCCAGTTCGTACTCAACATCGAAGAGGGCGCGGAGTCATGCATGCTCAATGGCGACGCACAGTCGGAGGCCTGGCTTCATGAACTACCGGGCCGCCCGCCGCGCGTGAGGGAACCGGACCTGAGCGTCGAGGGCATGTACGAATACGGATCGCGCGCAGGTGTGTGGCGCATTCTGGAGCTGTTCGGCGCGGTGAAGACTTCTTCCGGATGCTAAAGGATGCTTTCGACCTGTTGTGGCAGGAGGGCGCGCACCACCCGAAGATGATGAGCGTGGGCCTGCATGGGCGGATCAGTGGCCATCCTGGTCGTGCGATGGCGCTGGCGCGCTCTCTCGATTACGTGCAGGGCCACGACGGGGTGTGGGTCTACCGGCGCGAAGAGATTGCCAGGCACTGGAAAGCCCAGTTCCCCGCCTGAGCGGTCAGTCGTTCGCAACAAACACGGGATCAGCTAACGACCCGCCCTGCCGGACGCGCCGAGCACAGCCTTGCGCTGGCACTTCACCAGGACCTTGCGGCCGGTTTCGACAAAGGGCGTGACGATCAGGCTATAGACCGTCAGGTAACGCTGGTGGTCCTGTTCGCTGGTGCCGAAGCGGATGTTTTCGGGCGTTGATGTAGTGACATAGAGCGTGCCGAACATCCAGTCCCAGAGGGACAGGTTGGTGCCGAAGTTACGGTTGAAATGGCGCGGGGCGTCACTGTGATGGATCTGGTGCTGGGCCGGGCTGTTCAACACATGTTCCAGCTGCGGACCGAACGACAACCAGACATGACTATGCCGCAGGTTGGCCGCCAGGCTATTGAAGATGAACACCAGGTAGGTCACGCCGAACAGGGTGTAGCGGCTGACTTCACCGCCGCAAAGGTACCAGAAGCAACCGGCGTAGAAGCCGATGCCAATGCCGGTACTCAGTTTCTCGACGATCTTTTCCACGAAATGCACCCGGCTCGCTGTCGCCGGCACCAGCACGGGTGCCGAATGATGCACTTTGTGAAAGGCCCAGAGCCAGCGGGAGTGAAAGGCCCGGTGCTCCCAGTAATGGATGAAGTCCTTTAGCAGGAACACCCCCAACCCGTAGAGCAGGGACAGTGCAAGGTTCTCGCCCAGGCGCGGGCGCGCACCCCAGAGGTTGCTGAAAAAGGCCAGGTAATCGCCGGAGCGCAGGATGTAAGGGTCGACCAGATGGACGATGGGCAGCACCAGCGCGACCTTGAGAATGGCGCGCACGAAGTAGTAGCGGTAATCCAGCAGCGCCGAGGCATGCAGGTGTACACGGGCGCCGCCGATGAATCGCCAGAAGGAATGGGCGTCGCTCAGGCCGCGCTGCTTCCTGAAGCGGAACAGACCATAGGCAACGCCATAGGAGATACAGAGGAACAAGACCCCGAAACGGCCGTTCATATTGAAAATGCCGAGAAACTGGTCGGTGACAGGCGTGATCACCCACTCGGTCAGGTGCTCATAGACAAGCGACAGGGCATCCACGAAACGACAGCCTCGGCAAAGGGGACGCAATTGTAAATCAGATTGATTTACTCAAGTGGTTCTATTCATGCCCTGTCGCCTCAAGCACGTGGCAATCACTTGCCCCTGCCCGCAAAAACTCAAGCCATGGATTGACATCTGCAGGAGCAAAGATAACTATCCGGCCATCTTTATGAGAAGCATTTGCATTATCAGTACGCTTCTCGTAATTGTCCCGCACAATCCATCGAAAGGAGCCAATGGATGTCCGCCTGTTTTTCTCCCCCCGCCTTCTGCATTCGCCAAGCCGCGCTGGTGGCGAGCCTTTCGGGCTCGCTGCTGGCCAGTGCCAATGCCTGGGCCGTGCCTGTCAGCTACAACATCCCGGCGGGGCCGCTAGGGGCTGCCATCAACCAGTTCGCCACAGCGAGTGGGGTGATTGTCAGCTTCGGCAACGAAGAAATCGCTGGCCTGCGCAGTGAGGGACTGCAGGGCAGTTACGAGCTGGAGCAAGGCCTTGTGCAACTGCTGCAAGGCAGTGGCTTGCAGGTGCAGCCAGCGGGAGAGAAGTACTACATGCTGGTCCGCCCTGGCCAGGACGGCACGATGGAACTCGCTGCAACGACGGTCTCCAGCGTGGGGCTGGGTGCCACCACCGAAGGCACCGGCAGCTACACCACAGGTTCGGCCAACACGGCAACCGGGCTGCGCCTCTCCGCACGCGAGACACCACAATCGATCAGCGTGGTAACCCGCCAGCAGATCGAAGACCAGAACCTGAACGATGTTACCCAGGTACTGGAACAGACCCCAGGCGTGGTCGTCGACAGCATGGGGCCAGCTGGCAGCGACGCCAACCATATCTACGTACGGGGTTTCGAAGTCGGCACCATCCAGGTCGACGGCGTCAACCGGCCCGACAGCTTTGGCTTTCGCGATGACCTTGCCGACATGGTGTCGTATGACCGGGTCGAGGTGGTACGCGGGGCGACGGGGCTGATGTCCGGCACCGGTGACCCCGGTGCGACGGTCAACCTGACTCGCAAGAAGCCGACGTTTGAAACACAACGCAAGCTGACCCTGAAAGCAGGCTCGTGGGACACCTACCGCACCGAGCTGGACGTGTCTGGCAAGTTGTCGGAAAGCGGCCATGTACGTGGGCGCCTGGTCGCCTCTAACACCGATAGCCAGAGCTACGTCGACCGCCAGTCGCTGGAACGGCAGGTGGCATACGGGGTGCTGGAATGGGACATCACCGACAGCACCATGCTGACCGTGGGGGCCGAATATCAGGAAATGGACAACGACGGCGCCGGTAACCACGGCTTCCCGATGTTCAACGCCGATGGCAGCCACTTCAGCCCTTCCCGCTCGTTCAATTCGGCCTCTGACTGGAGCTACCACAAGCGTCGCACCAAGACGCTGTTCACCACGCTGGATCACGACCTGGCCAACGGCTGGCACCTGAAATTCAACGCTGAGCACAGTCGCCGAAGCTATGACGACGTATTTGCCACCGCCGCCAGCGGCACCGTCAAACCTGATGGCAGCGGCATCCAGACCTGGACTGGCCGTTGGGCAGGCGAACCTCGGCAGACCTCGTTCGACCTGTCCGCCACGGGCCCGTTCGAGCTGCTGTCGCGCGAGCACCAGGCGTACGTCTGGCTAAGCCACTACCGGGCCTACTACCGCAACGACGGCTACCATCTGTGGACCTGGCAGGATATCGACAACATCCATGACTGGGATGGCTCGTTGCCAATACCTGACGCCATCCACAACAAGACGACGGAGAATGCACTGGATGAGACCCAGGACGGCCTGGTGGCTTCGGTGCGCTGGAGCCTGGCCAATGACCTGTCGCTGATTACCGGCGCGCGAGTGATCGACTGGCGCCGCGACGAAACCGAAGAGCAGTTGGCGAGCGGTGAAACCGAACACACCTCGCGCAGCGAAACCGGTGTCGTCACCCCTTACATCGGGCTGGTTTACGACATCAATGAAAACTGGTCGGCCTATGCCAGCTACACCACCATCTTCAACCCGCAAGACAAACAGACAGCATCGGGCAGCTACATCGACCCGTTGGAGGGCGTGAACTACGAGCTGGGCCTGAAGAGCGAGTTCTGGGACAAGCGCCTGACTGCTGCACTCAGCGTGTTCGAAGTGCACCAGGACAACCTGGCCGTGAAGGACGGCGTCAAAACGGCGCCGGACGGCAACCAGGCTTACCGTGCCGAGTCTGGCACCAAGACCCGCGGTTTCGAGATGGAAGTGGCGGGCGAGATCCTGCCTGACTGGCAAGTATCGGCCAGCTACACCTATGCCGTAAGCAAGAACGCGGATGGCGACCGCCTGCTCACCGACGTGCCGCGCGACACCCTCAAACTGTTCACCAGCTACCGCCTGCAGTCACTGCCGCAGCTGAAAGTGGGTGGTGGTGTGCGCTGGCAGGGCTCGGAGTACGAGAAGAACGCAGGACCCAACCACGAAACCTTTACCCAGGGCGCCTACAGCGTGGTCAACCTCATGGCGCAATATGCCTTCACGCCGCAAACCAGCGTCTCGCTGAACCTCGACAACGTGTTTGACAAGACCTACTACACGGCGATCGGCTCACGTGGCTGGTATGGCAGCCCGCGTAGCGCCACTGCCACGTTGGCTTACGCATTCTGACCCAGGCGGCCTACAGACGGTTCTGGCGAAAGCAATGCGGTAGCCAGCGCGCATCATTGACCGCAGTGAACCACCTGCTGCGGCCAGTCGACTGATCATGCCGGGGCGGTTACGCTGGCGCTTTTACCTGCACGGAAGCGCCAGTGATCGAAACATTCGAAGGAAGCTGCTTGTGCGCAGCGGTCAGTTACCTGCTATTGACCCCTCCCAAGGCAGTCAGTCATTGCCATTGCAGCCAGTGCCGCAAAAGCCACGGGGCAGCCTTCGCCTCATACGGCAGCGTTCCGCGCAGCAGGCTGCGAATCCTCCGCGGCACCAACAGCATCAAGGCCTTTGCCTCTTCGCCCACGGTAGTGCGCGAGTTCTGCGCCGAGTGCGGCTCAACGTTGTTCTGGTCACGTTCCCAGGGTGACTTTGCCGACTGGGTTTCGATAGCACTGGGCACACTTGATACCCCGTTCCAGGCCAAGAAGCAGAAACACGTTCATGTCGATTCTGCTGCCCCCTGGTACTCAGCCCACTGCCCTCACCTGCAACCATTGGCAACGCCGGGCCACCCACAGCAGGGTCAAGACAATCCTTGATAGAGCAATCACGGCTAGGCACCTCCATGCCTGAACAACGGATGCTAGCGCTCACCGCACCTTCCGGAGATTCCGTTCGTTGACTGACTCACAGCACAACCCGACCTACGCAAAACGGTTCAAAGCCGTGCTTGCCTACATCGACAGCCACCTCGAAGGGGACCTGTCGGTAAATGCCCTGAGCCGCATCGCCAATTTCTCGGCCTTTCACTTTCATCGGCAGTTCACGGCATACATGGGCATTCCGGTTTCACGGTATGTGCAACTGATGAGGCTGCGACGCGCGGCGCATCAACTGGTCGCCTCGCCTGCCATCTCGGTGCTGGAAGCAGCCTTCGGCGCCGGCTTCGAAAGCCCCGAAGCCTTTTCCAGGGCCTTCAAGCGTGCTTTTGGCATGGCGCCGAGCGTATTCGCCAAGGCCCCGAACTGGCAGGCCTGGAGTGCGGTTTTCATTGTTCCCCACCATTCCAGGAGCATTACCATGCAGATCCGTATCGTGGATTTCGCCGAAACTCATGTGGCCGCGCTCGAACACCAAGGGGCGCCCAGCCTGGTCAGTGAAAGCGTCGCGCGTTTTCGCCAATGGCGCATTCAAAGCGGTCAGTCACCGGTGGCCAGCAGCCGAACCTTCGGCATTCCCTACGACAACCCCGATACCACCCCGGCGCACGCCTTTCGCTTCGCTGTGTGTGGCGAGATAGACGAAGCCGTGCAGCCGAATGATTTCGGCGTGCACGAACGCATCATCCCGGCGGGCCGCTGCGCCGTGATTCGGCATACAGGGTCGCCTGACTATATTGGTGAAACCATCTATCCGGTTTATCGGGACTGGTTGCCTTCGAGTACCGAGGAACTGCGTGATCATCCGTTGTTCTTTCACTACTTGAGCGTGTATCCGGAAACGCCGCTGGAGGAATGGCAAACGGATATCTACGTGCCGCTAAAGCAGGTCCTTTAACGGATTACTGCCAGCAATCGGCATCAGGCCAGACAGCCATGGGCCAGGTGCGATCAGATGATCTCGCCTTCACTACCAAGCACGCTTTCATGCAAGCCGCGCGCTACCAGCCCTTGTTCTGTCAGCCAGCGGCTAACCCAATGCAGCAACAACTTCGTCTATGAAGTGCCTGATCTTTGCGGAGGGGCGACGGTCGAGGGGGTAGATCAGATTGACGGGATACGTGGGGCCTTCGAATTCCTCGAAGAGTACGACCAACTCCCCCCGTTGCACATAGGGCATCAGTACATCCTCGACGCACAGCGTGATGCCGAAATCCGACAATGCGGCGTTCACCTTGGCCAAGGTGTTGTTGACGTTCAGTCGACTCGCAATGGGGATCGTGAACGTCTGCATGTTTTTGGTGAATCGCCAGACTTTGTCCGTCATGCGATCGGAGAACAGATAGCCCAGGCAATCATGGTCCACGAGTTGTTCGGGATGGAGCGGAGTCCCTTTGCGTGCCAGATAAGCGGGAGATGCGCAGGCAAACATTCTGAAAGGTCTCAAGCCGCGCTGAACCAATGCCGCGCTGTCGGCCAGCTGAGGTTTGCCCAGCCGAAACACGACTTCGAATCCCTCTTCTACGATATTGACGAACCTGTCAGTCAATTCCAACTCGATTTCCGTTTCCGGGTAACGCGTCAGGTATTGGGTCAGAAACGGGATAAGCCGATGCGAACCATAATTATAGGGTGCGCTGATACGGATTTTTCCGCGCGGAGTCGAGTTTGCTGACAGCGCCAGCTGATCGGCGTCTTCAACGTCGCTCAGGATAGCCTTGCAGCGCAAGTAATAGTCCCTGCCCACGGCGGTCAGGCTTTGTCGGCGAGTAGTGCGGGTGATCAATTTGACACCTAGCTCAGACTCCAGATTGCTGACCTGTTTGGCAATCAGTTGCGGCGTCACGCCTAACACGGCAGCTGCTGCCGAGAAGGAGTCCGACTCGGCTGCTGCTACGAACGCCGCCATGCTTTTTAGCTTATCCATATTTACAATTTATAGTTGTTAAAGTTATTTGATATCGAGCCTTTATCTTGAAGATCTTGGTACTTAGCATCTCCTCGGTCAACAAAAAGAAGCGCTGCGCGCTTTACTGAACGGAGAGTCTGAAATGGTGAACATTTCCCATGAAACGGTCCAGGATACGGAGCGTCGATTACTGCACGTCATTACCCAAGCCCATTTGAGGCTTTTCCCCGGCACCTACACCTTTCTCGAGTTCCCGTTGTCATCGTTTCCTGGTGCCGCTCGCCCTGATGCACTGGCGCTCGTACGAGATGACCAGGTGTGGAGTCAACTGGTCCCCTGTGCCGACGTCGAGCAAGAGCTGTTCGGCGTCTTCCGCTTCCATTTTCCGCAAGGCTCCGACAACAGCGGTTTCGTCGGCTGGTTGGCAATGCGCCTGAAGCAGAAGTTTGGAACCGGCGTTTTTGTGACCTGTGGCCAGAATCGAGATGAGGGCGGGATCTTTGATTATTGGGGCGTCCCGGCCAGCCTGGCTTCAGATATCTTGGCAGAGATCCAGGCTTTGGTGGATGGCCAAGCGGATGGGGAGGTGGGAGTTTCCCTGTAGCGGATACGACTACTTGACCGGCGAGATACTCCTTTCAGACGGCGGGTGGAATCTGACCCAGGTTTAGCGTGCTCCGCTCGACTATCAGAGAAGAAGAGCCACCCTTTAGACCCCTGCCTGCCCCTGACCCATCAGAGCTATCTGAAGTCTTGGTCAGGCACTCTTCCAATTACGACTGTATTTATGTACAGTAGTTTTTTTCTAGGGAGAGAAAGCCATGCTTAAAGGTAGTTGCTGCTGCGGAGCAGTGAAGTTTTCGGTGTCGAGTCCTCCGACAATGATGGGAACATGTCATTGCTCTCGTTGCCGAAAGGTCGGAGCAAGTACCTTCGTCTTCGTAAAGCGCTCATCGTTCGAGCTGATTTCCGGCTCGGACTCCATCACCACCTACAAGCCTGAAGCACCTTATAAGTACAACAGGTGCTTCTGTTCGCACTGCGGAACAGCATTGGGCGAAGTGACGTCAACCGCCGAGTCGTTTCCCGTGGCTGCGAACTGTATCGATGAGGCGTTGACCATCACCAATCTCTTCCATGAGTTCGTCAAGGAAAAGCCTGGCTGGTACGACATCTGCGACAGCGCCAAGCAGTTTCCGGAACATCCGCATCAATAAGACGGCCCGACCAGGGCTTTAACCTGGAAACTCGCATGTGCCACGGCCAGGTTTGGCCGAAAGCTGCCTACCGTGACTGACTGCAATGAGTCAATTGCGGACATTCACCAGAGGCTACAATTCAGCCCCAGACCACAGCAACTGCCTGCCCTCATCAAACGCAGGCTCATGAAAAGGAAGTCAACTAGATGGATATACGTTGCACCTCTCTGGACGAAGTCCGTCAAGGGATCGATGAAATCGACCGCAACCTCGTTTCGCTTCTCGCCCAACGGGGCCGGCTTGTGACGCAAGCAGCTACCTTCAAGAAAACGACCGATGATGTGCGTGCGCCTGCTCGGGTCGAGCAAGTGATAAGGAAGGTTCGTGAGATGGCTGACGAAACCGGTGCCTCGGCTGAAGTTGTGGAACAAGTATACCGAGCGATGATCTCGGCCTTCATCGCAGAAGAACTGACCGCTCATGCGAAGTTAACCAACCAGCCTTCAGCATCTTGATGACAACGCGGGGCTCGCACGCAGCCCCGCCGCTTTCCCTACTCACTATTTCTGGCTTAACGCTGCAATCGAAACGCCAGAGGCGACAAAGGTGAGGCCTGCGCCCACGTTTAGCCCATTCACCAACCGTGGTCGCTGGTACAGGTAGCGAGATAGCACTGTGGCGAAAATGCCCATCAAGGCAAAACCCAAAGCTGTGAGTACAGCAAACCACACCCCGTAAACCATCATCTGCACGCTGACCGATCCGCGAGCCGGATCGACGAACTGGGGAATGAATGCCAATACGAACAAGCCTGGCTTCGGGTTGAGCGCAGCCGAAAGCAGACCTGTCAGAAAAATGCTGGGTAAAGATTGCCGGGACACCGGCTGAAAGCTGATCAAGCTGCGAGCGCGCAAGACCTTGATGCCGAGCCAGAGCAGATAGCCGGCACCAATGAGTTTGATCACCCAAAAAGCGACCACCGAGGTTTGCATCAGTAGGGTCAACCCTAACGAAGCGGCTGCGACGTGAAACAGAATGCCCACGCCTGACGCTATCCCGGATACGGCTGCTGCGATTTTGCCCTGGCTGAGACCACGGCCAATGGCCAACAGATTGTCAGGGCCCGGCGCCAATACCAACAGCACGCAGGCGGCAGTGTAGGCAAACCACACATTCATTGGAAACACGGCTCTCTCCTTAAGCCTGATCAAGCAGCCATCCTGACGGTGGGGTGTGCCAATGGCAAGGAGGAATCTCAAGGATTGTTGGCACTGATGGGTTTAGACGTGCTGAGTTGTGCAAGTCAGCAACGAACGTTATGTCCGCTATCGGGCGAAAGCGGCCACCCTGGCAGTCGGATAGACCCAAAGCGGTGCACTTCGCCAAGGTAACTGTTCTTGATAGCCAGGGGAGGCTGCCGCTTCGTCTTACCCAGCGGCCGGGATTTCGGCTTTCATCAGGTAGCGATCGATCATGTTCTTGACTGCGTGCCGCCACGGTTGGCGCGTTCGATCACGCCGGGCTCAGCCAACTCGGTCTCTCGTCGCTTCGCCCAGGCTTGAGAATGCCCCTAGAATCAGCCTCAAAGCTACAAACCACGCGCCCTGAGCCGTCACGCCGCTTCAGCGTTGCACCGATGATAGATTGGATACGCAACGCCCGTATTCATTGATCAAAACCGATATCGTGTGCATTTTGTGTTCTTGTAATCCTACCCACCCGGTACCCATTTCTCGATTTGTTGGACTGGTCGGCTGGACTCGACGCTGTGATCGATAGTGCCAACTCCGGCATTACCGACTGACACTACCTATAGATCTCTCCCCCTGGCCATCATCGAGTGTGGGGATAAGCTGAGCCCGCAAAAATGGTCGAGGGATGAGCACATAGCAGACAACAATCAGGAAGCAAAGCAGCCTGTGATGGATGTGGCAACCCTGGATGATTTCGCCGACATAAATTCCGCATCAATCCTCGCCATGGGCGATTCGCTTCATCCACCAGGCAGATGAACGTCCGCTTTTTCTCCATGCCAGGGATTGGCAGCATCAGGCCTGAGCCTGTTTGTGCCGGTCGGTCGTTGTTTGATTATAGCTTGCTTGGCGACTGCCCATAAGAGGAGAGCACTGGCGCCTGCCAGGGTACGGAGGCATCAGGAAATTTTAACTTCCCTTATGGTGTGAGTGCTTTATCGTAGGCGCGCAATTAAAGAGACGGTAACTTAATTCGCGCCGGAGCACAATACCAAAAATTTATTTTTCTTTGATTTCCGTGTTGACTGTGGTTTCATGTTCGCATTAATTCTAACTACGGGAAGTTAAATGAGAGATCGACAGGCACAAATACTATTTTTTGAAAAATATGGATTAATGGTTGACTGCTCAAAACTAAGCGAGCGGCAAATAGACAGATTTCTTTGTATATTCCCTCAACCGAAATTATCTAATAATGAGACTCTTGGAGATCTATTCACAGCTGCATTCGGAAAGGGCGTGCACCTTCCAGTAGCCACCCCTGAGTACCAGCGACTACCGTCTCAAACGCCAGTTGAGTCAGTGCAATGCCCAAGTCTCTACAATGGCCTAGTTCGGCAGCTCCGGGCTCGTTGGCAAAAAAGCGAGAATGATCTAAAGGCTGAGAAGTCACATAGCCATGCCTCTCTGGAGTCTCTTAAGGCTGCACACCAACTTGAGATTAAAAAGGCCGAAGATGCAGCATATGCGAAAGGGCTTCTTGATGCGGAAAAAGTTTTCAAGAGGAAGATGTTAGTTGAAGCTACGGCTGCACTTGAGGAGGTAACTGAGCAGCTGGATTCTTACACCATTGGAATCCGCGATGACCTTGATGAATGCATTAAGACGATTGAATCAAGCCCGGTAGATTCCTCCATAAGTGTCTACAACCTGATAATTGAAATTTCAAAGAGGTTTGCAAAGAGGGTGAAGCGTACTCGCGACCTCCAATCATCTACCTAAGACTGTGACTGGGTGGATCGCTAAGAAAGGCGTGGCTTTAAGAGAGTTCCGATCCACGCAATTGAGCGAACAATGCAGGAGACTGCTCACACAGCCAAGAAAACTGGCGATAAATCACTTTAGGGACATACTTTTCTGGCTGTGATTTTCAGCTATCACTCAAATCCACCCGGGCCGATGATTTCACCCCTTAAATCATTATGGATGTAAGAGGTCGCTAACTCTTAAAGCCTCACTGCTGGCTACTCATATCACCTTCGACGAATCCCTCTCGCAGGGGGATTCTCAGGCATCGATTGAATAGGCTCCTTGGGGCAGTTCAGTGATCTCGCTCCCACAGACTGCGAAACCACAATCAGGAAAAGCGAATTCACACTACCCTACTGCGAATCCGCCTGCGCGAAGTCAGAAAACGCTTCTTTTGCTGATTTCGTACCCGAGATGAAGTCAGTGAATAGCCCCTCAAGCCCGCCCTGCAGGCTGTCTGAGACTGTGTCTGTCAGCGTGGAAGCAAAAGCCCACTGGTTTTTTATGCCAACTGCTCACCCTTTCCTATCGAGCCGAACACAAACTTTGATTTATTCTGATCAAACACATAAATTGCAGCAAGAGGTACAGCCGTCACAAGAACTCCAGCCAATACATCAGCGACCGAATTATTAAACAAATTGAGCAGCGGAACCTTGATCAAGGCTTTGGATATTAGGTTGGCAACGTAGAGACCGATCAGCGTTGACGCCGCGCCAAAAAGAACAACCGCAATCTGTCCGTATTTATCTTCAGCATTGCTCAGCATCACGCGCACGCAGCGTACCGTTGACAGTGTGCATTCGCGAATAACGGAAAGCACGAGCGCTGGCAATTTAACAATCATCGATATCAGAATTTGTGGGAGCGCGCTCAACACACCAGCAACACCACCTTCAATGCCCGCCTCTCTTGCTCGCCTCGTGATCTCGCGCTCTTCAAACCGAGCAGACAGCTTTGCTAACAAATTAGCACGACGCTCTTCCAACCCTTCCATCACGCCCTTTTTGTCAGTGATCAGCCCCTTCTGCGTGATGTCTTTGATCTCATCTACAAAGATGTCGGCAGTTTCAGCGACAATGAGGCCTACGACCTGCTGAGTTGCCATTCTCACGCCGGCACTTGCGGTCGCTAAACCGACTTCTTTCAAGGCGTCCAGTCGCATTGCAGCCATTTTTTCCTTGGCTCGATCATACCTTGCGAGGGCGTCTTTCTCGCTGATAGTCACCTCCCGATTGCTTTCACCAATAGTAAATGTAAGCAGATCAGGATTATCAGGATCTCTACGCCCTCGGTCGGCAATGTACTGCTTCAGATCAATGTCACCTTTAGACCGGTTTAGTGATTGGTCTGCGAAGATTAAATTCTCGCCGTAATTCATAGACTCAATGATTCCATCGTCATTTGTTGCAAGACGAAGGAGAAAATCATTATAGATCTCGCTTTTAGGGATAATGTGCTCAATATCCGTAGCATATGGATCTAGCCTATTCGATGAACTAGAGTCGTATCCATTTTCCAAAGTTGAAAATGCGGGCTCACCGATATCCCGCCGCCCAGGTGCAAATCTCGCCGACTCTCGCTCCCTATCCAGAGCTGCAAAATTGGCGTTATCATGAAGATTATTTTCTTTCTTGAAGTCTTTGTACTCCATTGAAAGATTGGAATACTTGGCTTCATTACTCTGATCTAAACCGGACATAATTGGGGACAAACAGAAAGCAGCGATTGCCCTACGGAGGGCCTCTTTTTTTGTTTGTTCAAAAATATCATCAACGTCTTTTGGCCTTGCTGGCAGTTTCCCCTGAATCTCAGCAACAATCTGATCAGTCTCTTTGTCGATCTCAAAGGTCTTGGTAAAGAGAGTCGAAACCTTTTCTGTGCTGAATGATGCGTAATCTTTCACACGCTCAGTAGAGCTGTAATAATAGGCACTAGTAGCAGAGGCAATGCCGAGATACTTTTCTTTTGTCCCATCGGAAATTAGAACCAACTGTTCTTTCGCCGACACCACGACACTAGTACTTTCAGCAGCCCAGACTATCTCATCAAATACTTCTTTCGTATTGTCGCAGACATTTGCAACACCTTTAGATACGCGCCTGGAATAATCCACGGTTCGATCAGCCGCATCAGACAAAGCTTCTTTACTACTGGTTACTACCTCGGAGAGCTTGTCGCTAATTGAATAAAACTTCCCTTTAAAAAAGCTCATCTATCACTCTCGCTTAGTGAAAAGTGGTCACCAGATACCTTGCTGAACGACTGTCACGGGCCGTTTCCACGTGAGTCGGTAAGCCAAGGTGTCCCAAGCATGATCATCGGGCCCCTTGGCTACGGCATCCGGCTGGTCATCATCGCGTTGCAGGAATGGTAGCGTTTTGATAGCAAATCTGCACGACTTGAAGAAGTAGATGTGCGGATTGCTGGGATCCTGGGTCTTCGTGGCGTGCAGGCGGTCGAACATGAGCTGCGCTGATGTCACTCGGGAGCCGGGACTCTTGTCCGAATTGACGAACTCCATGCCAGCAGCCTTTAGCTCTTTTGCAACCGTTGGAGCATTGCCTTGGTCGACCTTCGAGCCATTGTGGATCTGGTTGTCCGCAGGGCCCGCTTGGACTTTCTGGTGGTGTTTGAGGACGGTTTCGAGCAGCTTGTTCTCGCGGAGCTTCAGGCGTTCGCCGATCTGTTTTGCCGAAAGATAAAGGCCGGCGTCGGCCTTCGTTTGCTTGCCTGTCTTCGCGTCGATCTCAGTACCGTAGTCCTCACCTACAACGATCAGCGTGCCCTTGGGTGGACAGAAAGTCCTACCGTTCACTGTGATGGCCTCACCGTTCGTTTCCGCGTACCAGAGGCAGCAGAATGGTGTCGACTGCCCGAAGTCGAAAGATCTATCAGTCTTCCAGTTCCGGGGATATCGAAAGGCTCAAGAATCAGGTGTTCTGCAGACCAAACGGGCCCAAACATAGCGCCGGTATCGACAGCTTCCCAGTCGCCTAGGCTCTGTACGAAAAGAGATGTCGCAAACACCGCATGGAACAAGCTAGTGAGACCATGGCGGTATAGCTTTTCGCGAGCTTGTCGAAGCGTGTCACGATGCGGCGGTTCTCTTTCAGCCAGCCAAACATGCGCTCGATGATGTTGCGCTGTCGGTACTTAGGCCAATCAAACAGTCTGGGTAAACCAGGCTTGGGCTTGCGCTTCATCGAGCACATCGGGATGACGGGCTGCATTCGATATTGGTCGCAGTAGCGGCGTAGCGCTTCGGCGTCGTAACCCTTGTCAGCGAGCAACCATTTGCAGCGTTTACGCGGGCGGCCAGGTTGGCTTGATGGAATGCTGACGTCGTCCAGCAATGACTGGGCATAGTTGATGTCACTCGCTTGACCGCCAGAGAGGAGGAAGCGCAACGGTGTCCCGTTGGCATCGCAGAGCATATGGATTTTGGTTGTCAGGCCACCGCGACTGCGACCTAGAGCGTGATCGGCAGGCTCGTCAGGCCCCCTTTTTTCCGAGCGCCAGATGAGGCTCGGGTTGCGCGTACGGCGGTTGAGTCGATCATCCAGGTTTGCAGATCGATCAAGCCTTGCTCATTCAATTTCAGGTGCAAGCGTTTGAGCATTTGATCGAATGTCCCCTGATTTCGCCAGCCGCGAAACCGTTGATACACCGTTGACCATGGGCCGAAGCGCTCCGGCATATCTCGCCATGCAGCACCCGAGCAGAGCACCCAGAGCACGCCATCGAGCATCAGACGATCGCTCAGGCGCGGTCGCCCTCGACCATGAGTTTCGATGAAGAGATCGGCGACCACACCCCAGGCCTCATCCGAGAGTTCGTAACGCTTTGCCATCACCAAATTCCTTTCCGTTGATGGCCGGAAACCCTACAGAATTTCAGCTTCCGAAGGGCACCGATTGGGTTTCTTGGGATTTCGTACAGAGCCTAACACGCCCTAGGATTTGCCCTAAATTTGCCCTAAGAATTCTCGTACCTGGAGCATACGTAAGGATGACCAAGCCTTGACCATAGCTGACACCCTTGAACTGTTGCATCTGAACCAAGTCGCCATCAGAGCAGCTCTGGAGGAAATCTCACTATGGGTGAGCCATCGCGGCTCAGTTCACATACATGAAAACGTCATGGCCGCATTAGCGACCCTCGACATCCATGCTGAGGCGATCTCATCCGGGGTAGCACTCCTGCGGGCATGAGCGATCCCGCAAGTAGCACGCCGCTGACAGATGCCACATGATCAGCGCCGATAATGGATTGGGCCTATTTCCCCTGCTTGGGCGTTGATTGAAATAGCGCACAGCTTACCGCAACTTTTCCCTTCGAATGCTGCTAACCTTGTCTAGATTATGCAGAGACATTATCGGTAAGATCTGTGCACGCTCAGACTACCGTTCCATAGTTTTCGAGCAGACTCGAACACAAGGAGTGCAATTACAATATGCAATTTATTAATACCTGCATTTTCTGTGACAACAAATCACCTTCCAAGGAGCACATATTTCCACAATGGCTTAAGAAGATAATAAGAGAAAAGGTACCGACTGAATTCAACCGGAATTTACTAATCAATGATGGATTCAACAAGAGGCTTCAAGTATTCAAAAAGAGCGCAAACAACCCCATTCTAAGCACCCAGACAAAAAAGGTATGCAAGCCCTGTAATAATCAATGGCTGAGTAATTTTGAAAGCTCAGTCATCCCCATCTTTACAAAGCTCTCAAAAAATCAGCAATCCGTAGAACTAACTATCGAGGATCAAGCCCGCTTGAGTATGTGGGCAGCACTTCTATCCATCAAGTGGGACCTCACCGACACAAACACATCAGGCCACACAAACTCTGATATTAAATTTATTTACAATCATCGAACTTTGCCTACAAGTTTTAGAGTATGGGTAGGCTACAGCAAGGATGATGGCATTCAAGCCTTTCACAAAACGATGATTCTCGGAAAAAAGAATGAGGCACCACCAACAGCACCTAACCTAAGATCAACAGGTCTTCAGCTTGGAACCATTACATTATACATTCTAAGCCATGAAGATAACGTTTACAGCGAGCTTGAGCAGGCCAATCATTACAATCAACGCCTAGTACAGATATGGCCAACCAATGCCAATGTCTTCCTCGACCGCTCAAAAATGAAAGAAAATGACGATCCGGACTTAAAAATCACAACACTATTCTTCGGAATGCAAGATGACTTCAAATTCAAATCCAGAATGCTGCAAGCTTTCCCCGAATTGATTCAGACCCTTTATCTTGAATGAGGTTAGGGACTTGAGGCCGCCGATAGGCTATACAGGCCACTATTGAGCAGTCAAAATAACTACCCTCGCCTGAGCGAATAGTCCCTTTCGGGCTTAAAGCGCCCCAGAACTCACCCTTAAGTTACCCACAAAAATCTATGGCACTAGGAGTCCATCATGGACGAGAAAGCCGCAATAGCAGGAGATATCCTAGAGCTGCTGCTACTCAATCAAACTACCATCAGAGCAGCACTGGAAAAGCTTTCCCTTTGGATTAGTCAACGTGGCTCGATCCATATCCATGACAACGTCATGGCGGCCCTGATGACGCTGGACACCCACGCGGAAGCAATCTCGATCGGGATCGAGCGTCTACGGGCTTGAATCAGCAAAGCTGCCCACAGCCTCCTATGTTAAACCGGGCGGCCGAGCTAACCCCTGCTGCGTCATACCTCCAACACTGATGGATCGCGATGCTGCTTCTAAGAGGCCAATAAAGACGCCGCTTACAGGGAAAAAGCCCCACCACTTACCAACTCTGACTTCGTCCAGTCTTATCAAATCGGCATAGGCTGAGCAAACCCTACCTTGACTGAAACGCCTCGATCCGCTGATGATGACTCGAAGCGGTGGAAACGCCTGTGAACTAGGGACTCCAGCTTACTACGAGCAGTCTTTACTTGGTCCTTGCTGCTGGTTACAGAAGACAAGGACTTGGACACGCTCATCCTTTAATCTTTTTCGGTGGACATATGGCTAAAGTCAAACAAACCCAAGAAGAAATAATGCAGCATCTTAGGGACAATATGAGCTTCTTAGAGGCCTCAAGTGCATCTTTTGATGCCGGCTTTTTTGGTGAAGCAAAACGCCTTGCTACCACTATACGCGTTCTTGTTCATGACACCGATAGGTCACAGTCGCTCCTTAAGATTTTAAATATTAAGGATAGAATGGGATATCTTAAAACGTCACATGATTACGACCCGACGAATCTCCTAAGCCATCACGGACTGGTGGGACACTTCTTTTCAAACACAGGAGTGACATACAAAGCTTTTCTGGGGGATGGCCCACCTATCCGCCCTACAACCTATATCAATTTTCACGACTGGTGGAACGAAATTGTTATTGTCGACTCGTTGAAAGCCACATTCTCACGTCGAGATTTGATTTTGGCGCTTTCAAACAAAGACGGGGGGGCGCATGTCGACCCCAGCATTGATGAAGACTACGCACACCTAACACGCGGCAATAGTGTTGGCTGGATGGTCTCTGATAATGAAGGAAGTAAGCCGTTGCTTGATATCGAGCTACATAGCACCCGCCAAATTGCGTACGAACTTTCCACTTCAATAAAACGCCACTTGGCACAACAGGCTACGTCGTAGCGCTGACACACTGCCTGGACGATGGGGCCAGTAACCGAGACGCCCCTAGTCTACGCTATCGTTACGTCTTACGTGTAGTGTACATCGGACGTGCTTCCTCGTAGGCTGATTTGTAATCCAATTCGAGCATGATGCGGCTAGCCAAAAAGGTGTCGACATCTGAAATCTCCGGGCCAAATTTAACAGAGCAAATCTCTACGCAATGCCCTGCGGGAATGACGAACTCTAGATAGAAAAACTCGTGCTCCAACAGTTCGCAACCAGGTATCCCTTCGAAGGCCTTCTCAACAAGAGGTGGCCCCTCCCCCTCCACTAAGACACCGTCGCGATAGACCCTAGCGCCGGTAATTATTGCAGGGCCAAGCCCATCATTGCGAAGGTTAAGCCGATAAATTCCATCTTTCGTCCACGAACTGTGGCCAGCGAGATATGGACGCACACTTAATTTGTTATGAGCACGTGCAAGACGAGCCTGCCATAATGTGGTTCCTAGCGCCAACACGGATATGCAAATAGCTAACCAAGTAGCTAAATCAAACTTGAAGCTTGGTGACATCCCTACATATTCAAGTACTACAAGTAGCACCCACCCCAACACACCAAGGGCCAGGAAACCCCATAGGCCCCACGCCGTCGCCGCCTTCATGCTCTCGGACATACTGATTTTCACGACAATACTCATAGGGAAAATGCTCAGCTTAATTCTACTTAGCGTAACGCCTAGTACGAATCGCAAGCCAGAATCAGCCCACCCGCCACAACTGATCAATCTTAGTCGTGTACGAACGGCTCATCATCTCTCGGCGCATCCCCCAATCGGGGGTGCAGGGGACGCTCGCCGAACGCAGAGTGCCCCGGCCGTACTTCCCATTTATCGCGTCTAGCACCGACATCAGTTGGTCGCAGGCCACCGACTGCGTCACCGCGAACAGGTCATCGGTGAATTCGCCCGGCTGCCGTAGATCCATCAACAACACCTCGGCTTTGCTGTATCGATACCCTGGCCGGTAGACCTGCTCCACCGCCTCGGTGGCGGCCCTGGTGAGCAGCAACGTATCGTTGGTGGGATACGGCAGCTCGACCAGAACGCCCTTGGCGTATTTGGCTTCGTCCGGGTTAAACATTCCCGTGCGAATGCTTACTCGCATTCGCTTGCACACAGAACTCTGCCCTCGTAGCCTCTCGGCCGCCCGCCCGGCGTAGCTGGCCACCGCCTGTTTTATCGGCGCCAATTCACTCAAGCGCTTGCCGAACATGCGGCTACAGCAAATCTCCTGCTTAGGCGGCGCAGCCTCCTCGAGCTCAAGGCACGGTGTGCCGGCGAGCTCCCTGGCTGTCTTCTCAACGACCACGCTGAATTTCTGACGCAGCGTCCATGGGTCCGTCTTGGCCAAGTCCATCGCGGTGCGAATTCCCATTGCCTCAAGGTGCGTCGTCAGCCGCCGGCCGATACCCCAGACTTCCTTGACCTCGGTGTTGCGCAGCAACCAGTCCCGCTTGAATGGGTCGCAGATGTCGACCACGCCTCCGGTCTGCGCCTGCAGCCGCTTCGCAGTGTGGTTGGCCAACTTCGCCAGTGTCTTGGTACGGGCGATACCTACCCCTACCGGGATGCCGGTGCACTTGAGCACCTTGGCCCGCACCTGGCGACCAAACTCGGTAAGGTTGCCCTGAACCCCGGTCAAATCGGCAAAGCATTCATCGATGTAAAGGAAAGATTATCAGCTATAGACACACTTCCGCACCTTGTCGCCTGTGGTGTGAGCCTGCAGAGAGGATGTCCATAGAAAAGCATCAATTCCACTCATTTTTTCGATCTATGTCCATAGCTATCAGATCTCTATCAAGCAGTAGCCAACCTATGCGGGGTTGCGAATGTGCGCAGTCTTCTGCCCGGTCCCTGCCAGATGGCAGAGGATCAGCTAGGATGCCGGGATAATTCTGGAAGCTGCATCGAGGGCTGAGTGTAGAAAAATGGTAGAAGTACAACCTGCAAGAAATCGCCAAAAAATCTTTGCCCGAGACCCGTTACCCGATCCTTCAAGCACAGGTACCCAGTCACCTCACCGAGTCGCTGGTTTCAACTATTCCGAAGGAGGGCCAGTGCGATGACTGGAAAGTGGGATCTGATTGGTCAATGGTTTCGCAATCGCCGAGCTGAGCCAGATGCGCCTGCCCAGGCAGGCCAGCAAGCTGAGCTCGGTTCTGAGACTCCAATTCGCACTAAAGCGGATGACCGGCTTCGCAGAGCAGGATATGCAGTACGCATAGCCGGTGTGCTATCAGAACTCAGTCCTCGTGAAGGCCGCGTATTCGCGATTCGCGGAGGCTGGGGATTTGGGAAGTCATCACTCAAGTACCTTGTGATTGAACAGCTCAGCGCCAGGATCAATGGCAATCAGGTTCACTGGCTCGATTTCAACCCTTGGCAATGGGGCGACGGCACCGCCATCACCCGCGCACTGTTCGGTCAGATTGCCGACCAATTAGGGGGCGACCATTCACAAGAAGCAATCGAACGCGCTGAAGCTTTGCGGCGCTATGGTGCGATTCTCTCTGGTGCTAGCGCACCGCTAAAATCCGTCAGCGGAGCGAGTCAAAAGATATCGTCCATTTTGACCAATGCTTCGGTACTCTTCGTTGCGTCAGCCATAGGTTTTGACCTTCCTAAAGCTGCTACGGTAGCTGCCGTTTTCGCGGGCTTGTCCCTTGGAGCTTCGTTGCTCGGGCGCTATTTTAAGCATCTTGGACGCGACCGAAGCGGTGAATCGCTAGACGTAATTCGCAAAGCGCTAGAGGAAAAGTTGCGTGAGCTAGAACGCCCGCTAATTGTCTTCGTCGACGACATTGACAGACTCGAACCCGAACAGATTCGGGTTCTTCTGCGGCAGGTTAAAGCTAACGCGAACTTGCCAAATATCGTTTTCGTTCTGCTTTTCCAGCCCAGTATTGTGGAGAGCGCCCTCAATCCAGTGGCAAACGGAAACGGCCGCGCCTTTCTTGAAAAAATCGTGCAAGCTAGTTTCGACCTCCCTGCGGTTCCAACCCACATGGTGCATCAAATTTTCGGGGAGCAGCTGTCCATTCTGGCCGGTCGCTATGCGACCGAGGATAACGGTTTCTCAGACGTCCGGTGGGGCAATGGCTTAATCGGCTGCATACAACCTCGGTTGCGGAACATGAGAGATGCCCACCGGCTTCTTTCGTCTATTGCGGTGCATCTCCCTCTGCATGCATCCGGCGAATTTTTCGAAGTGAACCTAGTGGATTTCCTCATTCTGGAAACGTTACGCGTTTTCGAAGCAGACCTACACGAAGCTCTATTTGAAGAAAAGTCATTGCTCTTGCAAGAACGTCGGTTCGGGATGGACGGGCAGAGAGCCTCCGTGCAGGAAGCGACCAATACCCTGCTAAACATTGTTCCGGAAGAGCGGCGCCAACTTGCCCGAGATGCCATCAAAGCGCTGTTCCCGCCTCTTGAGTGGGCGCTGGGCGGCACTCAATACGGTGATGGATTTCGTCAGGAGTGGCTGGCAGCCAAGCAGGTTTGCACTGCTCGCTTCTTCCCGCGTTATTTTGAGCTGCAAACTGCGACTGGTGAGATTTCTGAACGTCGTTTCATCGGGTTTCTGGAAGCAGCTTCGTCGGACGAAAGTCTTGCAGCCTCGATCGCTGAAATTGAGACCGATGGTTTGTTGCAGTCGCTAGTCACGCGCTTGGACGAATCGGTCGGGCGAGTTCCGGTTCAAAACGCTGCGGTTCTACTGCCTGGATTGTTCACAATTGCCCAGAAGCTCGTTCGCTTCGATGGTGACCCTTTCAGTTCCCCTTGGGTTTCAGCATGGCGAGCAACCTCGTGGTATTTGAAGGCTATTCCGAAAGAGGAGCGAGGCCGCCTGGCGACAGAAGCGTTGCGAGAGACTAAAGCGCTTTCTGTTGCAGGCATAATTATTCACCTGAATGACCCCAACGATCATAAGGATGTAGCCGACTTCACCCCGGCACTCGACTTAGAAACCCTCGCTGCAATGAAAGCCATCTGGCTGCATTTGATAAGAAGTCGTGCGGCTAGCTCTCAAGGTTTGCTTGCCGATCCTGATCTGGTATCTCTGCTCTATCGATGGAAGCATTTCACTGGATCTCTTGCCGAGCCCCGCACGTGGATGTCGGACGCAATCAAAACCGATGAAGGCTTTGTGAGCATGGTTCGAAGCATGATGAGCACTGGTAGAAGCCACACGTCGGGCGATCGTGTCTCTAAAGTGCACAACATGTTCAGCAAGGAGGCTCTAGAGGACTTCATAGGCCTGGACGTAGTGATTGCCAGATGCGATGCCATTGATCCAGACCATTTCCCTGAGCATGAGTTATCGCTAAAGACTCTACGCAGTCACTTGGATGCTTGGAGCCAAGGAAAAAGCCACCTGATGTACATTTAACCTGCAATAAACCACGCTCCCAGTTGGTAGCTGCTGATTGTGGCCAACAGCTACCAATTCGAATCACGCATGAATTTTTTTCTGCAAGCTGTCGCTGATGCCCTGAATGAAGATCGAATGTCAGGCCATAACCATTCCTCAATCGCTTCGACAGGCCGAGAAGCTGCCAACGGCAACTTCAAGCCGATGACCTAGCAGGCAGGTATAGACTTACCAAGGGAGTGGTATCGCGTTCGCTCCATTTCTGCCAATGAACTGAGATGGTGCGCCATTCTTGACCTCTCCCCGCGTGTTAAAGCGAAGATTCGATGTCATCAACACGCAAGCTTTGATCGCACGAGTGATCCCTACGTAGTGCAGATTTAGGCATTGAATTTCATCCTGGAAAATAACTTGACCATATGTACCCGGCGGATACAGACGTGTAGGGATCACATGATCGTAAAGATCAGCATGAAATACCAAGTCGAATTCCAATCCTTTGGCTTTATGCAGCGTCATGATCTGAATGGCGGCATCATCGGCTCGTTGAAACCATCGGAGTTTGTTGGCATCCCCACAAATGAGAGCAAGCTCCATTCCACCATCCGCAGATGGCTGATGCCCCAGCAGGCATGTGGCAGCATCCAGTACGGTCTGAACCAGGTGGCATTCAAGACAAGACCTACAACTCAGTATTGCTCTACGAACTGCACGCCGTTCGCGGGTGGCGAGCCTGGGCAAATTCGCTCGATCAATCAACGCCTCGGCAGTCTTCTGAAGGTCGTAACGCAGCCGCAATAAGTCCGAGAAAAGGCTTGCCTCAGCAGCCGGCGTAGCCGTGAAAGGGCTATCCTCTATGAGGCGGTGCGTGAGCTCCAGATTATCAGCAATCAAGCGCGCTGACTGCTGATGCCGACACAAAATTGCGACCTTGTCCGCCGAAGCAACTTGGTAATGCTGCATGAGATGGGGAATAGCGGTTCTCAACCAATTCCCAATCGCTCTTTGATCACCTATAACTGTCTTGATGAACACCCGCTTATCGTCTGTCAGAGCGATAGGATGGTGTTCATCAAGCAATCGAAGTGCGAAATCGTTGATCGATGGGTGGCTGCGAAAGTTCGTGGTAATGGCAAAAGGGGCAAAGCCACTGCCGTGTGCCGTTAGCTCAAGCAGGTAACGAGGGTCCTTGTGCGCGAACCCATAGATCGACTGATCACTATCGCCCACCGCAACAGCCATTAACCCCAGAGCCTTGAGCCTCAAAAACAACTGATGCTGGAAATGTCCGCTGTCCTGATATTCGTCGATGTACACCGCGCGATACCGCGCGGTTATATATTTTTGACAAGCCGGAGACTGTTCGATTATGTAACGGGCCAGCATGCCCACAGCTTCAAGCGGGACGAACCCCTGCACCAATGCCTCATGTAGGAAAGGCAGAAAATCGGCTGTGTTGGCAACGGTCGCGTCAAGGACCGGAATTGCCGGCAGCATTCGCGTCACCGCTTCAGGCAGCTCCCGGAGCTTTGCCGTCTTCACGTTAGTGGCGACAGGCATCAACTGCCGCGCGAACGGAAAGACGATCTCGCGCAGACAGAAGTCATCGATCGTGCCAAAAAACGAGCTTTTCACATCAAAAGCGTCGGCTTTGCTACGGCGCTCCAGCTCATCGCTTGCTTTATTCGTGAACGAGATGGCGATGATGCCTTGATAGGGGCGCAGCTCGGATACGAGGCAGCGAACCTTGCGGGAAAGGACACTGGTTTTACCACTGCCAGGACGTGCCACGACAACCATGTCGCCCACATACTCAATGGCCTGCTCTTGTTCCGGGCTGGGCTTGAAGATGGTCATCACCAAGCCTGCCCTGCAGCGTTGAGGCAGTACATCAGCGGCTTCAACAAATCCCCTTGCACTGGTGCGATGAGCTGATCCCCGCAGTGTTCAAGGAATTCCTGCATGCGGATAGCCTTTTTGCCCTGCAGGTAATCAATAGCTTGAGCCAGAGTATTGCCTTTAAAACCTGCCAGTAGCGCAGGTAGCTCAATGGCGATGTCATTCTCTAGATCGATTTTCGAGAGATAGATACCAAAAGGAGCGACAGTAGCACTCACCGCTTGCCAGTTGCCATCGGCTAAGCAGGCCGCATGGTCATATGGCACTGGCCGGTGAGCCTGAGAAGGCATCCCCGCTAACGAAAGAGCACGGTTGATACCCGCCACATGGCGATGTACCACCTGCGCTCCCTGAGGACCTAGCGAGATATTGGAGATGTCATTGTCGGTTCGCATGGCCCATGGGATTTCCAGGGCATCCAATACACGTTTGTAAACTTGAAATGCCACGCCATCCACGGACAAAAGCGATATGTTGCGGTGATCGAGATCGATCTGATGAGCTCGTGCCAGCGCGGAATAAAACAGCATTTCGGAGGGCCCCTCGACCAGCATGACCGCCGAGGCAAAAAATGCCTCCGCCGGAAGGATACTGATTCGGTAGCCGAGCCCCGTCCAGGCATCGTCAACGCAGGCGGAGCAGCCCTTACTGGCAGCTCGGGATGCGCCGTTGTCTCGTAGCAGCCGGACAATAGAGTCGGGCCGATAGCTTGCCGCGATCTGTGGAGAGTGCGAGGTGACTATGGTCTGACCGGGCAGGGAACTGATGAGATAGCTCGCCAGTTTACGCTGCTGATGAGGATGCAGATGCGCTTCAGGCTCTTCAACGCAATAGATCACTACCTCGCTATTCTGATCGTGCTCAAGCACGCTTTTGGCTTTCCACAAGGCGAGCAAAATCTGGTTATTACGACCGTCGCCACCGAGCATCACCCTCGAACCGTTGGTGCTTGCCCCCAACTCCAACTGCTCGATGAATTGTTCGATGCCGATCGCCCCGGTATCTAGAGACACGTTATACCCAGCATGATGGTGGGAGAGCGCCCTCAATTCATCGTTGAGGTCTTTCGTCGCCTCAGCTACGTAGTACAGGCTCCTGACCCCATCGTTTACAGACTTCAGTAGCTCATTGAGTGCCTGTAATTGTTGAGTGTCGGCCTCTGTCTCTGGCTGGTTGCGGGCGGCCTGAGCGAGGCGCAGCAAATGCCGTTTCTCCGAGCGGATGTATCGCACAAGGTCACGTTGAGAATGGATGTACTTCAGATGCAGGTATTTCAGATAGAAGCGGCTGGAAATAACCTCCAGCGCATCGACATCATGGCCGGCCGCGATCTCATAGCGGTAATCCGGGCTGTAGCCTCGAAACTCAAGGAAAAAACACCCATTAGCACCGACATGCCCCTTAAGCTGAGAGAGCACGGCATCCTGAGTCACCTCGGAGAAGGCAATTCGGATTGAAAACGAGTCAGCCTGCGTGCCGTCTTGAGCGCAATGGAAGTCATGCGTCGACGGTTCGATATCGGCGTCTGACAAACTCTTGTCCAGCAGAAGCCGCAACGCATGGATCATGTTCGTTTTGCCGACGTCGTTGCTCCCAATCACCAAGCTGTTTTTGGCCAGATTGATGCGAGCGTCAGCAAAGTTTCGGTACCGCTTCAGTTCAACGTAATCGATTTTCATAAGTGCCGGAAAGCGTCCTGCTACCTTTGTTATGGGCTGTCGGCGATGAAATCCGGTTATTTGGACAGCCACAATCTGGGACATGTAGTTCGCGGAGTCATGCTAGCCTTCGAAGTATCAAAGAGCCAGCAGCACGTAACCGAAAAGTCACTCTCCATTTTGGCCAGTTCCGCTCCTGCGGCCGATCAAGCGGGAGTCTTCTCAGATCCACAAGAGATTACCCTCCTGGCCTGCGCAGCGACTTCAAGGACTGCTGGGCGAGTCTCGGCCTGGCGACCTGTGTAAGCTCATTTAGCACCACGCGTTCCGTGTGACCGAGCCAATAGCCCACCACCCACAGTCTGGGCTCACTCACAAATCGGGTCCCTTCGACTTCTACACGTCCTTGCTCAGTAACAACCCCCAGGCTGGCGAGGTGTCCCAAGGCTGGTTTGAACCCAGTGCACCAGATCACCGCATCGACTGCGATCTCCGAGCCGTCTGCCCAGACCACACCGTCAGATTAGCATTGCGCTACGTTTGGGATGGGTTGACCACCCCACCACCCAGTCGCTAGCAAAGGTGACGCTTGGCTCATCCTTGGATAAAACGAAGCAGGTCAATAGTCGGAGCGCAGATGGTGGCAATATGCCGCTGTACGAAAATGGCTACTGTCGATTACCCTTGTCGACTCGGAGCAGGTGAACAAGAAGCAATAGAACGCTTGCATTCGATTGTCTTCAGGGGAGTCAACTTCAGCATGCACGTCACTTTTGGCCTGTTCCTGGACGCCCGCCAAGGGCCGTCCCCGAAAAACTTCTTCAACACTCCAGTAGTCGGCCGCCTCGGATTTCTGTCCCTACTGGAAACCTACCTCGGTCTGAGCGCGCCGGAAGCGTCCACGGCCAAACGTGTTGCGGTCTACTCCGGCCTGCTTCGGGACCATGACAACAACTCACGCTTCTACAGTGAGTCCCTGAAGGCCGACAGCATCGGTACGGCCGCGCGCCTGCTGGCTTGGCGAGACGAGTGGCGACTCGGCGGCTGGGACGGCAGCGCACAGCCAACGCACCCTTCGCGGCTCCGGGAACTTGCCGCCATCGAGAATGCTGCGCTCGAAGTGCTGCCGCACGGAGAGGCAGAGCGCTTGCACTTGGTGGTGCAAGCTCTACGCGAGTCCGGCCCCGGCCCCATCAAGTCAGTTGCGCTGGTTGACATGCCCGAAGACTTCCCGCTCCTCTGGCGACAAGTGCTCGACTGCCTACCTGCAGTGGACGTCCGCCTTCCTGAACCACAGGGCGAAGGTCAACTCCGTGCATTGCAAGATAGAGCTCTGACCGTGCTGGCCGGCGGCGCTGCAGGCAGTTTGGCCGCGCCGACTGATGGGAGCGTCTTGCTGGTGCACGCCCTCACCGCCACGACCGCCGAAAATTGGTTGAGAGCACAGCACTCGCACCTGCCTGGCGACCGACTGGTCCTGGCCGAAGACGCCGGCGATTCTCTGGACGTCTCTCTAGCCGCAACAGGCGGGGTCAAATGTGGGTTCGAACGCCCGAGTCAGCTTCGCCCAGCGCTTCAGGCATTACCCCTTGCCATGGAGATGTGCTGGGAACCTCTCGACATCAATCGACTGCTGGATTTCTTGACCCACCCGGTCGGCCCGTTTACCCGTCGCGCGCGAAATACGCTCGCCCGCGCGCTTTCCAAGCAGCCGGGGATTGGCGGCGAGGCCTGGACTGCGGCCAAGGCTAAGCTCGCCGAAGGTGACGACGCCCAGGAAATCGCAGCTGATATCACGTTCTGGCTGGAGTCCGAGCGTTGGTCTCGCACCGTCGGAGTGCCTATCGATGCACTCATCGTTCGAATCGGCCGGCTGAAGGAAGCGATGCGTCGTCGCCTCACTGGTGAGTCCGCCGACGTGGCGAGCTTCTCGGCGGCACATCGCCAATGTACGGCCGTCCATGACGCGCTGACCGAGCTGGCCCGGCAAGGCCTGGAGAGCGTGCTGCCGCGGCAAATTGAGCAGTTGGTCGCCCACGCCACGCCTGCAGGGACAACCAACCCCGCTGCGGTGCCCCATGTCGGTTGCATGCGTTCAGCAAGCACGGCTGGCGCGTGCGTTGAGGCAGCCGACGAGGTTGTCTGGTGGATGCCGTCCACGCCTGTTCTGCCCTCCCCACTGCCCTGGTCCCCCTCGGAGGTGGAAGCGCTTACTCAGCAGGGTGTCCAACTGCGAGACCCGGCACGTGAGCTAGTGTCCCTGGCACAGCAGTGGCTACGGCCACTACTTGCCGCGCGGAAGAAATTTGTCCTCGTCTGCCCTCCTCCTCATGCAGAAGTGCATCCGGTTCGCCAGCTTCTGAAGAAGCTCATACCGGACATCGAATCTGGCATGCTCGATCTGGACATCGCCCTGGGCTCCACACTTCTCGGGACAACAGCCGAAGTGATTCCAGCTCAACCGCTTCCCACGCCCTCAAGGCAAATCCAACTCCCGAACCCCATACAGCTCAGGGATTATGCGCAATCGTTCACCACGCTCAACGAACTCTTCAACAACCCCGCCCTCTTCGTCCTGAAGCGTGTGGCTGACTTGGAGCCCAGCTACGCCCTAGCAGTGGAGGAAGACAACCGCCTGCTGGGCATCCTTGCGCACCGCGTGTTCGAGAAGCTCTTCGCTCACGACGATGCCTTGACTTGGTCGAACCACGCTGCAATCGACTGGTTCCACACTGAAGCCGACATGCTCCTGCAGACCGAGGGTGCCGTACTGCTCATGCAAGGCGCAGGTGTAAGCCAACAACACTTCCGCAAGGTCTGCGAAGGAGCCATCTGCGGTCTCCTCGATCACCTGAGGTCCGCTGGCGCAATACAGGTGCAGACCGAAGTCGAGTTCACCGGAACCCTGGGCGCAATCCCGCTGATCGGCAAGATTGACCTCCTTGTCACGCTTGGCGACGAGCGAACTGCCGCCTTGGATATGAAGTGGCGAAGCGACAACTACTACGCCGGCTTGCTTCGCTCAGGCGAGCACCTGCAGCTGGCACTCTACTCAAGCCTCATCGAACAAATGAAGGGTGTCGCACCCGCCGCGCTTGGCTACTTCATCCTGGAAAGCGGCGCATTGTACGTCACCGCTGCCGACACCTTCCCGAAAGCGCAGGTCAGAAGGCCTCCAGACGGCGTTACCATCGCCACACTATTGGACCGCGCACGCACCACTTGGAATTGGCGCAAGCAGCAACTGGACGCAGGGGCCATCCACGTCGTTCCGGAAGGTCCGACCGACGAGTTCCAAGGCCCTGACGGAACCCTTCAGGTTAATGGCCCAAGCAAGTGGGATCGTGACCACCTCGTTTTGCTGGGAGGCTGGCAATAATGCGCAACATCGAGTTCATCAGCGCAGGCGCTGGCAGCGGCAAGACCTACAAGCTGACCGAAACACTCGCCCAAGCGCTCGAGTCCGGCGCAGCTCGGCCTCATGCCATCCTGGCCACAACCTTCACAGTGAAGGCCGCCACGGAGCTGCGCGAACGAGCCCGCTCCTGGCTTCTCGAGAAGGGACGCATCGACCTGGCCACAGCCATTGGCCAGGCCCGTTTGGGTACGGTCAACAGCGTCTGCGGCCAGATGCTCAAGCGTTTTTGCTTCGAGCTGGGTCTGTCTCCAGACCAGACTGTCCTGAGCGAAGGTCAATCCAAGCGGCTGCTCAAAGCCACCTTGGCCGAGTCAATGGACGCAGCCGCACAAGCAGAATTGGTTCGACTCACCGAGCGATTTGGCATCGAGCAGGCAGACTGGTCTAAGACTGTCGAGAGCGTCGTCAAGGCCGCGCTCGACAACGACATAGCGCCAGTAGCGCTTCGCACAATGGGTGCTCAAAACGCGGACTCGATGCTCGCGAACTGGCCGGCCCCAAGTACAGGTCCAGATCCAACCGAGGCACTGGCAGCCGCGCTGGACGAGGCGCATCAGAAGGTAGTCACTTATGTCGAACAGCAGCAGGCTGCCGGCGCCAAGGTTGCAGAAAACCTCCGTAAGGGACTCGAAGGGCTGCAGAAACTGGACCGCCTCTTCCGTGAAGGCCGCTGGTGCTGGCCCGACTGGATTGGCGCGGCAGGGATTGACGCTGGCGCCAAGGTCAGGGACACCCTGGAACCAGTAAAGGCCGCTGCCCAGGCACACGAGGCTCACCCAGCCTTTCATGCAGAAGTCCGTCGTTACCTTGACCTGTTGTTCAACCTGGCAGCCGACGTTCTAGATGCCTACGAGCAGGCCAAGAAGGCTCTGGGTGCCGTTGACTTCAGCGACCAAGAGGTACTGCTACTGCGTGCACTGAGGACAAAATCAACCGTCCGCGAAGTCTTGGCGGCAGAGCTGGATCTCATCATGGTTGATGAGTTCCAGGACACCAGCCCTCTTCAGCTGGCGCTCTTCGTAGAGTTGGCCAAGCTCGCCAAGCGGTCAGTCTGGGTCGGAGACCCCAAGCAGGCAATCTACGGGTTCCGCGGAACGGACGCGAGCCTCATCACCGGCGTCCTCGGCGCAATCAAGGACTGGGGCGGAACCATAGGGAAAGCCTTGGACACCTCCAGGCGCTCCATCGAGAGCCTCGTCTCGCTCACCAACGACGTGTTTCGCTCCGCATTCGAGCCCGACCTAACGCCTGCGCAGGTTCAGTTGCAGCCGTTGCGAAAGGACATCCCAAACCAGGCCGCGCTGCTGAACTGGAACTTTGAGAGCAGTCGAAACGACACAGACTATCTGGGCCTTGGGCAGGCCGTCCATGAGTTGCTGGAATCCGGAGTCAAGGTCGAAGATAAAGAAACCAAGGAACTCCGTCCGATTCAGGCCGGCGATGTCGGAGTGCTGTGTCGCTACAACGAGCAGGTCGAGTCTGCAGTCACGTCGCTCACGCGATGGGGCATCCCGTCAGCCAGCCCGCGTTCTGGCCTGCTGGGGACCGCAGAAGCCATCTATGTAATGGCCTGCCTCAGGCGCATGAACGATCCGACCGATACGGTCGCGACGGCACTGGTTCTCACCCTTGCCGAGGGCACTCCGGTCGAGACATGGCTCCAAGATAGATTTCAGCACCTCGCCACCAACGGTGCGAAGTCCTACGAGTGGAAGATAAAGGGCGATAGTGCCCATCCGCTACTGGCCCGATTGGAAGAGCTGCGTCCAACGCTCAATGCATTGACACCACAGGAAGCACTGCGACTTGCCGCTGCTGAGTCTCAGGTCGCGAGGCTGGTAGGCCAATGGTCTGCCTCCCCTCACGAAGGCCGCAACCGACTGGCCAATGTCGAGGCGCTGGTCGAGTTCGGCAAGACATTTGAGGACGAGTCTGTTGCCGCGAAGCGGCCGGCGACCGTCAGCGGCATGCTTCGTTGGCTAGATGAACTCGCCAGCGAAGAGGACGACAATCGGGCCACGTCATCAGATAACTCAGTCTCGGTCCTCACATATCACGGTGCCAAGGGCCTGGAGTGGCCAGTCGCCGTGCTGACAAGCCTAGATGCGACGGCACGCAGTTCACTCTGGGGCGTCCGCGCCAGGACTGTTGGAGGCTTTGAGCCGCAGCAGCCACTTGCCAACCGCTTCATCCACTGCTGGCTGAAGACTTGGGGCAAACGGTCCCAGCCCCAGGCCGCCCTCAACGCCGAGGCCAGCGCCACTGGTCAAGCCATGCAGGCCGAAGCACTGGCGGAGAACAAGCGCCTGCTCTATGTCGGCCTGACCCGCGCTCGCGATATGAATGTCGCAGTATCTTTCAGTCGCTCTCGCGGACCGGGGCGAGCTTGGGTTGACGAGATTCAAGGCGCAGTCGCGCTCTTGTTTGGCGACTCAGGAACCGTGGCGCTTCCGGACGGCCGGCAGCTCTCCAGGCAGTCAAAGTCCTGGAGCAAGGACGACTGCGCAGTGGAGCCGCCTGCCAAGACATCTGAGGACTGCTACTGGTTCACACCTCGCCCACGCGTGCAGGCAGAGCCGTTGTGGCATCGACCGAGCTCTGCCTCAGGCGGCATGTTCAAGGTCGCCGAGACCGACGCCGTAGGCGTCAGGCTGAGCTTGGCAGGCAAGCCCGACATGGCGTCGTTGGGCACGGCGCTCCATCTGTGCATTGCGCGCGCCGCAGTCCTTGGTGGCGTCCCGGGCCCAGACGTAGAACACATCCTGAAGGCTTGGGCTGTGGCTGACTCTGTGGACAAGGATGCTGTTTGCGCCCAGGTCGAAGCGTTCCTGGCTTGGATAGCCAAGCGCTGGCCAGGCTATCCCGTTCACGTCGAGGTGCCCATCGAAGCGGATGGCCCGAACGGTACTCGAATCCGTGGCCGCATCGACCTGCTAGTGGAAGAGCCCAACGGCTGGATTCTGCTGGACCACAAGTCGAACCCCGGCGGTGCCGCCAGAGACGAAGACTTGGTGGCTGAGCATGGGCCACAGATCGAGTCCTATAGTCATGCTCTTCTCAGCGCGACCGGCAAGCCCGTAAGCCAGCGATGGCTGTACCTGCCGGTCGCTGCGCGAGCAGTTCGTCTGTCCTGACACCCCCAGCTCAACAGAAACACGAGGAGAAGTAAGGATGGATGTGGAATTCCTGTCGGCTTCGCAGACGCAGGCAACTCTCATAGCGCTGGTCGAGAGCTGCGAGTCGATGCAATGGGCAGTAGCCTGGGGCACCGAGAACGCAGTCTTCGACGCAGCGATGAAAAACAGCTCGAAGTTCGAGCACTTCGTCGTCGGCACCCACATGTTCCAGACGCAGCCCGAGGTTCTTGATCGAGCTGCAAGGCTAGCGGGCGCAGCCGTCGTTCCCCCCACTGGCGACCTGTTCCATCCGAAGGTCTACCTATTTCGCAACGGGAGACGCATCCGCTGTGTAGTCGGTAGCCCAAATCTCACGAACGCCGCGATGAGCCGTAACGTCGAGGCAAGTGTTCTGCTGGATGGTTCTTCAGACGATGCAGCGCTGGCAGAACTCAGTCGCTTCGTCGCAGAGGCATGGAGGGGCGCGGAAGACATCTCGCACGAGTTTCTCTATCGGTACCGCCACCAGTACGCAGCCAAGGCGGCAGCACGAGAGGAACTGACCAAGTTCGCTGATGTTCGGCCACCTTCTAGGCCGAATACCAAGCGCGCGCCACATGATATGAGCTGGGCGGACTACCTCGTGCAAGTCCGAAGCTCATCACACCCGTCTGCGCACCTGTTCAAGGAGCGCTTGGGAGTCTTGACAAAAGCACGCGCTCTTTTCGCGACCCGCATACCCTACGCGAAGTGGAGCGAGGACGACCGCAAGCTGGTCGCCGGCACTCTCGGGCGCAAGAAGTCCCAGCAGCCAGGCGTGGACTACGGGCTTTTCGGGAGCATGGGTGCAAGTGGGACGTTCGCGAACCTGGTCATCGAGGCTCCCGCAGGTCTCTCTGACGCCCTCGATTTCATCCCTTTGATGGGCGCGGTCACACAGGACGACTACGACCGCTACTGCAAAGCATTCATAGCAGCGTTCGACCAGAACGGGCGAGTCGGCGGACTGCCGACCGCGACCAGGCTCTTGGCGATGAAGAGGCCTGACGCATTTGTGTGCATCGATTCGGCCAATCGAAAGGATTTGTGCGAGAACTTCGGTGTCAGCCCGAGCACAACGAACCTGGAGAGTTACTGGCAGCGTATCATCGAGCCTATGCATGGAGATGCGTGGTGGAGACATCCTCAGCCGAGCAATGCGGCTGACGCCGAAATCTGGTTGGGACGCGCAGCGCTACTGGACGCCATCTACTACACGCCCCGCTGAGCATGCTGTTCTTCGGCCGACACAGACCGCTTCCATCGCTACGAAAACCGCAAAGTTCACCGGCCCCAAGGGCATTCTCTGCCATGAGAAAATTCTAGGTGAAGAGCCCTCCCGCGTCGCGACGCTTGCCCCTGTTTGTAGAGATGAGCTCAGTGTGATGCTGCCACAGATCAGTAACCTTTTCTGGCAGGCCCGTATGCTATAAAAACAATCCGACTTCGTGAGCCTGATCGCCATGCCAAGTAATGAAGCGCAATTTTCTGTAAAGCCAGGAACGATAAAAAAGAACAGAACAAACGATATATGTATAGCCTATCTCCAAGATAAGTGGCGAGAGATCCTAACCACAAGGTTTGACTATTTCTTCCAAAAGTCACCAGAAAGTGGTCAGCGCATGGAACTGATCATGAACTGCATGATTCAAGGTCTGAAATCCCTTTTCTTGAATTTTTCAGACTTGAAGGACACCCAGTTCAATAAGCAAGTCATGCTTGATGATGTCGGCATATACTCCCAGCGGATGGCAGAAATGCTGTTTTATTACCGGCTTTTAGGGATGGGCTTTGAAGACATCAAAAGCAAGGATGCTGGGCCGGACTTTGTCGCCAGGAAAAATGGCGAGACATTCTGCTTCGAAGTGGTCACACCAACCCCGCAGGATCATATCAGAAATCTCATTAAACAGAGAAAGTTAGAGCTTGAAGACCGAGATACGGTTTTCCGTGAGCGATTGCTGTCGGTTACGTCGGCTATCAAGGACAAGTTGAAGAAGTTTGAAGATCACAAAGCGGCCGGGCACGTACCAGAAGCTGCCCATTACATAATCGTCGTCAATGATTCGCTGCTGTTACCCTATGACCAGCCTTGGTATGGAGTGCTGGGTGAGCTTTGCTTTGGCGATAGTACTTTACCGATTGCCGTGGATGCAACGCTTGGCTCTGGGGACATCGATTTCTCTGATCTTCTCGGTGAAGAACCTTCGGGGGAGGATGACGTCGAGTTCCAAAGTCTTGTCATGAGGAGCAGTTATGGGATTTCTGTCAACGGAGGGGAGGCGCAAACTCCAGAAGACTCCTTGTTACGTGTAAAAATCAGGAAAAAAATCCCCACCAGGAAGAGCACCGATACCGTCGCTGTTGATATAGCCGAATCTGTGGGCGTGACTGGAATTTACCAGATAACATTGCGTGAAGACCTGATGTTCTATCATTCGTTTAAATCTGGCCGAAGTATAATGCCCGCTTCTGCACTGATCAGCTCGGTAAAAAATAAGCAGTTGGTCAGGGAGGCTATATTTTTTACTTCTAAATATGCTAAAGATGAGGCTCTGGTACAGCCATATATGTCATCTGCGCGTTTGTTTGGCTACGAGCCAGACGAATATAACAACTTGACTGTTTATAATGCGTTCTTCAAGCCGGTCTTGGAAGGTGGGGAGTTTTATCAGCCGCTAGAATCTAAAGATTAGGCGGCAAGTCGAAGCTCACGGCAGCGCTTTTTGTTACGGGGATAGTGGATGCAAATTCTAGTATCCGCTATCCCTGTTTTTATTTTTAATCAGGTTGAGCAGATCAAAGGGGTAACGGGGGGGAGCTCAGGCTTATGGGCTGCCCGCAGAGACCTGTGATTCCAATGAGAGCCTGGCACCGGTGACGCTCAGACCGCCCTGCAAGCTGATGCCGTTCTTGGCGGCAAGACCTCAGCCATCTTACCGCGATTTCTGCAGGTGTTTTGCTGCAGATGAAGATGCCGATCGGCCCTCGCAGCCGGTGAATTCTGAGACTGCACCTGCCAGTCAGCCCTCGGCACCAAGCTTTTCCAGTCGCATATATTTCGATTTTTTCGCATCTATTTCGAAAACCTACACCAGCTGCCTGTCGGCTCCCGAGCGGTCGAAAGTCAGCTAGCAGAGTGCGACCTCTCTGTTGCTAGCTCCCAGATTCGAGTTTTTTGCGTCCTCGTGGATCAATGAGTAGGACATTTGAGGTTGGCAGTTGGCGCTCCAATTCCGCAATACGATCATATAGCTCGAGAATGGTGGCGTCGGCCTCACTAAGTAGGCTGGCTAGGTGGTCACGCTGCTGCGTGATTTCCTCGATCCGATCTCGAAGCCCACGATTTCTTCTGCGGGCTAATAAGCTGACCTGACGTACTGACGGCGGTCGCTGCTCCGCGTGTCCTTCTACGTATTTTTGGATTTCAGCGATCAGTAAGGGGAAGCGAGCTTTTTTCAATGCAGATGAATCGCTGCCGGCCTCCTTCGCAACGTTGTTCTGGCTCACAGGCGTTCCCTTTGGCAGTCGTTCGGGGTTGTTGCTCTTCAGCCGTTCGAACGCTGCGCGATACTGCTCGCCGGCACTCATTCTCTTGGCCGGATCAGCGGGTTCATGCTTGCCGGACGACATGGCGATAGTTCTCCACACTACGTTTCTGGGCTTCCAACGAAGTCCTTAGCGGACTGCCTACCTCGGCAGCGGCTAGGCGCTCATCCAATACCGCCTCTAACACTTCGACTTCGTCGAGTTGCTCGGGGTCATACAGCACGTCTGCACAGGGTTTGGTTTCTCCGGGGGAGTCGCCCCCTCCGCAGCGAGCGATATTGTCGATGCCACCATAGGGACAAGGGACTCGGCTCGTGCAGATGCCCAACAAAATCGGCCGATGAGTGAGTGCTCCCTTCTTAGCCAGACTGATCGCTTTCTTGGCATCCAGAGCTGAGATCAGACGGACTATCTCTGATTTCCGTCTCTCACCGTGTGGGCTGACAAACCGGTTGCTCGTCAGCTGTTGCAGTTGCCTGCCCAACGTCTCGTACATAGTGCGGACATAGTAGGTATGGGCCTTCTCTTCCAGCCGTACCCTGGAATGGTTTTGCCCGTAGTAGAGACTCATGGCTCTGGCGACATGCTTTAACTGAAACTGCAGTGAAGCGTCGCTGACCAGGCCGGACGCCTGCATGTTCACTGCGCCGGTTCGCCGGAGTTGATGCCATGCCAACGGCCAGATTTTGCCGACCGTGAACTCGTCGGTCAGCGCCGGCGTCACCAAGCGAGCCAATTCAAGATCTTCCTGCGTAATGCGCAACTGCTCCGGGTCGAACAGCGTGTCGAACGACTGAAGCACATTGGAATAGCTCGGAATCGATGGCCGAATCGTGCGGTTGATCTTGGTGTGCTTCGTTCCCCACGGTTCGAGCCAATAATCCAGCAAGTAGCGCTTTGCCGGATCGCCAGACGCTGAGTCCTCGCCAGGCGTAGAAGCGCACTCTGCACGGAGGTTTGCGACCACGCGCATGGCTTCAACGGCCATCTGAGCCGACGGTGATGTGACCCAAACTGCCTCAGAGTCCGACATCGTCTTGGTCGTTCGTCCGCGCAGTACGTGGATTTCGCCAAACTGCGGATCACGCTCTATATCCAAGCAATCGACGCGCAGATTCCAGGCCTCTTCGACTCGCATCAGGCTGAAATTCAGCAGATAGCTAAGCCCAGCTCGACTCACGAGGTTGAGGTAGCGACTCAGTGTTTGAACGCGAATTTCACGGTCGCTTACTCCCATCCAGCGACGAAACAATTCTACCAGCCCCAACCGGTGCGCGGTGTCGATGAATGGGCCGTAATAGTGCCGCCCGCTATGCTTGCCGTTTGTTCCATCCGAAGGCCACTGAAATGGGTAGAACGACAGTGGTCTGTGGCGTCCTTGGAGACCAATGGAGTTGTGCCTATAGGCCGCCAGACAGAAGCGGAAGCACTCCTCCAACTGGTGACGATGCGCCAAAAAATCGTCCAGGCATTCGCGCAAGCGTTTGATTTGATAGTGCCAAATGCGCGGCGGGATATAGGGAGTCTGGAGCTTCTGGTGGTCGGGCATGGCCGCTGCGAGGCGTGCCAACCCTGCGCGATCCAACAGGGTGAAACCCAGCGCATCCCGCCGCTCGTACAGCTCATGCAGCAATGCCAAAAACTCACCTGACCGGGAAGCTTGGAGGATCTCCGGGAGACGGTCCGCGACACGCGGAAACTGACTCAGCTCGGATGCCAGAATGCCTTCTTGAGTGCACAAAACGAACAACCGACGCATCTGGTCGAAGCGCGTTTTCAGACCTCGGTATCCACGGGCTCCATTGGGACCGTATAGCCACCAGCCGGTTACGGTCCGCAATAAATTGGCGTTCGTAGGATCGATCGAGGCGACATATTTCTTAGCTGGGCCATCGCCGAAATTAAGAGTGACCCGTTTTCTCGACCACGGGTCGAGCCGCCAGATGGCATCCCCCCAACGACTCACCACCTTACTTGCGGCGTCGAGAATGACCGGCCAATCACGCTGGGGCGGCCAGACTGGCGGCCGATAGTTCGGTGCGTCAGGAACCGCCAAGGGCGAGTCGATGCCGAGGCCAAGTTCGGAGAGAATACTTTTCGTCATGCTGATCTTTGCCCCACTTCCGCCAATCGAATGAAACCATCCCAAGCCGGGTGGTAATCCCCCTCGCGAATACGCGCCCGCGCTTCTTCAACCCACAGCCTGCGAATCTCACTACTTTCTTCGAAAAAGTGCAGCTTGGCAGTCAGTCGCTGGATCACAAGCAATGCCGGATGCTCTGGAGTCGACTGCTTTCCGGAACTGGGCGGGCGGTAGCGTGCCAGCTCAAGCGATTTGAGGTAGCGCAGGCTACTCAGAGACCACACATGATCTTCACTTTCGATATCCCGGTGCTGGGTACAAAACAGGCAGCCAGCAGCATTGACGCAGTCGGGTTGCGGAGCATTCTGCGGCATAGTGCCGACTGGCTCCGGTGTAGCTGATACGCACCTGCCAGGAGCGGGTGGTGCAAGGGAGGGATCGGTTTGTTGATGGAAGCGCGAAATCTCCACCATCGCGATCTGTGGGTGGGGATCGGCATATACGCGTATCAGTGTTTCCACCGTATGTTGGGCTAACTCGGCAACCTGCTGCGGGTTCTGAGATTCCCGAAGCAACCAGTTGATGCGAGTCGCGCGTAGTTTGCGTGGCCTCACCACTGGCATGCCAAGCTCACGGCAGATGCGCGTTATGTTCGTGAACTGTGTCGCCTCTTCTAAGATTCGTCCGCCGCTGCGTACAAGCGGAAAGAGCAAACCATCCGGCTCCTGAGGAAACCATTCGGCACGCCATTCGAGATAGCGTTCAAACCACTCCCGGTAACTGGCGAAGATCTCGAACAGCACCTCTCCTTCGCGTCGTTTTTTGTAGGCACGGACTTGGTAGCCGTCCAAGTGGCTGGCGTAATGAAACTGCTCGACCCTAAGGGTATGTGCTTGCTGGAGGTTCAGGCCGGTCTGAGCAATGAACATCAGCATTTCACTCTCGATCCGTAAATTAACGAGGGGAAAACGAGTACGCAGAGTCCGATCTTCATCGTAGGCGGCACGCGCTGCCAGGGAGGCTTTAATTTGCGCTTGGCTTCGCGGTCTGGTACGGCGCGCCGCCAGTTTCTCGGGGCTCTGCAATCCCGACCATAGTTCCAGCACTCGGCCGGTGCGCAACGAAATACAAACTGGGAGAGAGGCCGTTGTCCCCTTCCAGGTTAATGCCTCGCATACGTCAGCTAGAAGGTATCCGAATGCGAAAGTGCTTTGCAGGTTCTGCTTGTCCGCCGTGCTCGTGTGTACTTTGCCTTTGCCGCGCGGCTTGCGGATACGCGTGCTTTTGCTCAGGCTCGCCTGGCGGTCTAATGCTCGGTCCAGCATCGTCGCCGTGAGCCTGGTGAGATCGTATAGAGAGCCATCGCTGAAATTGCGTTCGATTCGATGACGCTGGAGCAAATGCTCGCTCCAATGAATGAAGGTGCTGGCCGCTGTCTCAACACTGAGATTCACGTTTTCTGAATCTGCCCAAGCAAAGAAACGACGCAATGCACTGATCTTGTTCTGTGCCGAAAAACGGCTTCCGCCACCTGCAAGATCGTCAGCCATGTGTTCGTGCAGCCGCGAGACCAATTCGATACGTTCCGGCAAGGGACTGCCGAGTTCGCCTTGGACGATCTGACAGGCCACTCGCTTCACCTTTGCTGCCGCGCCTCCGCGAAACAGCAACGGCCGTAGGTCCCAAGGTGTTTCAGTGGCCCCATACTCAAGCATTGGAAAAGTGAGATCGATTTCGGAGCTATCCATCGTGTCGCGCCCCAAGGCCGATCCCGCTAAACGCCACCATGAAGCTATTTGAGAGGGCCTGCTTAATCGGCAATGCCTGTACGAAACGGATATATTTAAATGTGGTAGCTTCAGAGTTAGGCCCATGAAGCAGCGCATCGCTGACAGTCGCAATGACGATAGAAACATCGGCACAAGCTGAGAGCGCCAGACGTGCCAACTCGGTACCGAAAGTGCAGCGCGACTGATGGAAACGAAATTTTCGTAGCGCCTGTAGCCCTGCTTTGACACCTCGTTTTCGAAATTCGGACATCTCGACATTCACAGCGGATGACTGATCGGTGCCGCGTCTGCCATAGGCATTTCCAAAGCGGGTCAAGAATAGCAAGTCCCGATTCTCAGGAGACGCTTTCGCCTCTCGCTCCATCCTCCGCCAGCCTTTGGCATATTCCAGTAACTCTTCACGCAAGGCTTCGGGTATCCAGACCTGGCCCGTCACACCGAATTTTGTGTGCACTGGCGGATTCGCGCCTGGACCAACCGCTAGACGTAGCAGTCCATCAGCGGACGGGTCAGGGACAGCGTGCTCAAGAGCTTGAATTTTGAGATCACAGATGCTGCCGAGCCGCATCCCGGTAAAAAAGCCAAGAGCCAACATGAGGTACAGCTCGGGCGTGGCGTTCTCTGCAGCGAAATCCAGAATTGAATCGCGATCAGTCTCCGAGACCGGCAACAGCCCATCTTCAAGCGTTTGGCCTGGTCGCTTACGGTTCGGGATACTGAGGTCGGTGGTGGTTCCGCTGATCGATCGCTCGAACCCCACCTGGTCGAAGTATTTAAGGACATAGGGCTTATCCCGCCACAGCTGGACGTGTGGAGCAAGAAGCTCCCTATGCCTTACCCACCGATAGAACATGATGCAATTGCGCATGTACTCAGACGCCGTGGAGGGGCTGATCTGGCCGGCATCGCGCATCTTAATCAATGCTCCTCGGTACAACACCAGACAGCGGTCAGCTTTTCGAGCCGGAAACTCGAACCACTGCAGATCACGAGACTCCAGGAACTTCGCGTAATGCAGAAGGCCATTCAAGTTACTGGCGACGGTCTTCAGAGAAGCGTCACCAGTCGTTGCTCGTTCCACTGCCCACAGGTTTGCCTCCCTCCAGGGGGCATAATCCGCCCAAAAGATTTGGGGCAAGCCTTCAATGGATGGCCGGCTGCTACTGGGGGAGTATGCGACGGCGTTCTCTCCGCGAACGAGGTAGTGGGGAACGAAATGAACGTGCTCTAGCGTCGCCATTCAACGCCCCTGGATAGACCGATGATGTCCATGGTTGGCATTTATAGTTTTGGGTGCCCGCACTATACAACTTACTCTTATCGATCGAATACACCTCTGCTGCCGGCACCATCGATTCAATCAGCGACATGACGCGCTCGCTCATGTCGCCGTAGAGCGCATAGTTGGATGAGAAGGCCACAATGCCATGTCGCTGCAGTGTGTCCCTGCATTGGAAGTAAGGCTCGCCCATTTTGACGAACGGCTTCGCGTCGTATGACCTGGCGATCACGCAACTGTCGTTGTTGCTCAGCACCACGATGGGAGTCTTGGCCAGATCCGGCCGGAACACGCGCTCGCAGCTCGCATAGAACGAGTTGCAGTCGATCAGCGCAAACACCTGCTCACTGCGCATGGTCACGCACGCTGTAGCGGACCACGCCCCAGATCACCAGGTCATCACCTTCCATGACGTGCCTGGACGGGTAGGCCGGGTTCTCCGACTGCAGGATTACCACCCCGTTACGCCGGTATAGCCTTTTACACACCGGCTCAGTGTTGATGGCCGCTATCACAATGTCACCGTGCTCGGCATCACGACTACGGTCTACGATCAGCAAATCCCCGGAATAAATGCCGGAGCCCTGCATGCTGTCACCCTCAACCTGCACCAGGTACATATGCGGCGCCCGAAGGTCAAATAGCTCATCCAGGGAAATGTGCCGCTCAAGGTGATCTGCCGCCGGCGAAGGGAAGCCTGCAGGCACGCGGAACGAATACACCGGCAACTGCGTGGAGCCACCGATTGGCGTTCTCAGGAATGTGATGGTCATGGTGGACGGGTCTAACAAACTGTATAAACATACAGATAAAAGGTAGATTGCGCTAAGGTCAATGTCCGGGCAAGGGAACCCGATAAGCGTGGAGGTTGGGATGTGCGGGAGATAATCGATTTACAAGGCTATGGAAGCCTACCTCAGAAGACTGCCCCTATACCTGGAGGTGATTAACGGGAATGACCATGAGCGTATCGACCGCTATAACGTCGCGCCGTCACCTTGGTAAAGCTGGATCTGGCAGAAAGCTGCAGGCTACGCACAGATCGAGTCCAGACGGATGCCCGACTCTCTTGATAAACTAGCCGCCTGCCCTGGCTATCACCGAGCACTTGCTGTCGAGTTTTGCCACGGCGCGCCCTCGGATTGGTACAAACACCCTCGAAACCGCTGAATTTGGTACAAAACACGTTGAACGATATGACCACAAACCCAGGCTCTAACCCAGCAACCACGCGCCCTGAGCCTTCCCGTCGCTTCAGCGTTGCACCGATGATGGATTGGGGGCATGTTAGTCAATAGCCCCGGATTCATTGGACACACAAAGCCTAAGCTAGACCCTTGTACCATTTATGTACCACCCTTCTATCTGCGGCCCCTCCCAGATTGACAGCGTCGAGCCTGCTCGGCAATCTTGTATCCATCAAAATGCCACCATCAAGAATGAGGATTAATTCCAGTCTCCTGCTATTTCAATTCCTGGGTAAAGCTCAGCCATCAGTTTTCCACAGCGCTCTGCGAAATCTTCTTCAACCGTCATTGACTCTGGGCGTTGTTTTATTTTTCTTCCAAGCGCTTCACTTACAAGCTGAGCAGCCACAATGTTTGAAACCTTACTCTTGCAATTTTTTTCAAAAACAACCCAAGCCTGCAAAAAACAGACAGCAAATAACGTTTTCAAGACGCCACTACCCTTTACCTCCGACTCAAAATTCTCCTGAACCAAAGGTGGCTTGTGACTAGTTAGGGCTTTAGCCACTTTAACTTCGTCCTTTTCGTTAAAAACAGCATAGGGATCATGTGCAAATGTGTTTCGAAACGAGTTGGCCAACTCAAACAGCTTCCGAGTTCCCTGATTCAGCCCGCCTAACGCTGTCAAAAAATCAACTTTGAGCAGCATTGACACTCTTTTTAGCTCAAGCGCATCCGCTTGCGGCAGGCACTCAAACAGGGCCAAGTCAAGCATCTTATCTATTGAATAATGGCTCTTTACCACTAGCGCCAGAAAATCATTTTCTTCATCCAACAGATTAAAAAAATCCGCTTCCAGTGCTTTAGCAGTTGTAGACAATTTTGACCTCCATGTTTCCGTGCGCCTAGTAAAGCATAACATCGCGGTGCAATCATATGGCTAGCGAAGCGGTTATGCATCTTCTTGAGCTACAGATAATTTTGCGGACGTAGGCTACCTGCCGTGTAGGCGATTGGGCGATAGGGATTTGAACCCGCCCGTCTCTCTCAATAGGCCGCCATAGCCCAGAAAAGACAGCTACTCTGCCGTCACCTGCTGGCCCGTTTAGGCCTAAGGCGCCCTAGAATTTGCCCTAAATGTGCCCTAAAAATTCTCGTACCTGGAGCATGCGCATGGATGATCAAGCCTCAACCACAGCCGACACCCTTGAGCTGTTGTATCTGAACCAGGTCGCCATCAGAGCAGCCCTGGAAGAGCTCTCACTATGGGTAAGCCATCGCGGCTCAGTAAACATTCATGAAAACGTCATGGCTGCGTTAGCGACCCTCGATATCCATGCCGAGGCAATCTCATCTGGGGTAGAGCGCCTGCGGAAGTGAGCCTCCCAGCTAGCGCCGGTTTCAAGCCCACCGCTGACAGAATCCACCCGGGATCGCCCTCACTAGACATAGCTCCGTAAACCTTAGTCTTGCCGACCTGCCCTGTAAGCGGCCTTCTCGCTCTCTGACAGGGCGACGGTTCTCAGCACAGCGCTGGTCATTTCACTGGCTACAGTCTTGAAGCAAGCAGGACAGTCAATATCCTCCTTCTCTTTGCCACCTGGAAAATTTCCGCTCAGGTAGACAACACTAAACAGCTCACCGCAGGCCGGACAGGTATGGACGCTCACGACTGGTTTACTCCCATGTGATTGATGGCTCATTGTTATCACAACGGACGCCCTTCTGCGAGTCGCCAGTAGATTCGATGGGAGTCTCCAAAATCTAGGGTCACTCTCTAGGGGGGCCTTGACGGGCTGAGAGCCAGTGACCAGAGCACAGTGAAAGGACGGACATGTCAAAAAAGCATCTGGAAGCGAAGAAACGGCACCATTACGTGTGGGCTAACTACCTCACACGTTGGAGCAACGGCACCAATAAAGTCCACTACACCACCAAGACAGGTAAAATTGCTTACGACAGCGTACGTGCGATCGTTGCCGACGACTACTTCTACAAAATCAGCCCCCTAACAAAACAGCAAGTTGAAGTTATTAAGGGCTTTTCAAAGATGTCACCCGAAAATTTGCACATGCAGCACATGGAGTATCTATCTGACTTCTTGAAATTTCAGCTAGCCGAGACCGAATATAAAAAATCCGGTATTAAAAACACAGAAGTAGAACTTCACCTGCACGTCTTGAAATGCAATCTACTGGAAAATCTTCACGCTGCCCATGAGCGCGCAGCCCTTCCGATAATATCCGCCTTAGCAGACGAGAAGCTAGATACACTTGACGACAAGAAAAACATGTTGGAATTCTCAATATTTCTTGGACACCAAATCAGCCGAACGAAAACCTTTAGAGACAGAGTACTCCAAAACCTACACAGAAGCACTCCAACTGAAATCGCCATTGCTGACGCAATGAAAAACGCCTGGTGGTTTGTGAGTTACATGTATGGCATGAGCATCGGATATAGTTTTTTTACAGCCAGACGCAGAACTACTCAAGCAATCCTCATCAACGAAACAGAGATCCCTTTCATCACATCCGACAACCCGGCCATAAACATTCACTCCTGCGTTTCGGAAACCGAGATGACCCCACCTGAATACGCAGACTTTTACTACCCGATCTCACCTAGAGTAGCAATTACCATTTGCGACTCGAAGAGATTTCAACCAGGGAAAAACGTGATCAGCGAGTCAACCGTGAAAGAACTCAATAGCAAAATAGCTGGACATGCAATGATAAATATCATTGGAAACTCAGAGCAGGTCATCAGCGACTTAAAGAAAATAGTTGGGCGTTCTTACAAACAAAGACAATCCAACCGAGAATCCTAAAATGATAATCACCAAGGTCATTGGCGATTGCCCTAAATGCAAGAAACCCCACTGCTTTGGAAACGTTTCCGTCTTCGGGGATCACCTTCTCAGGGGATGCAGCGAGTGCAGCTATTCCATTCATTTGCCTTTGCCAAAAATACAAAAAAAAGTTTTGTATTTAGATCAGTTCTTTTTTTCCGGGGCATTCCGAGGCAATGATCCGCGCTTTGTCGACGCAGCTCATCGTGTAAAAAAAATCGCTCAGCTTCAACTATTAGTGGCGCCACACTCTTCCGTCCACGAAGACGAAACTTTCCAATGGCGCGGACATAAAGAATTTACAAGCGCCAAGTTACTGGACTTCATAAAGGAAGCGTCTCGAGGCCTCGAGTTCCACCCAGACTATGAGGTGGAAGCAAATCAAGTCACGAAAGCTTGGAAATCGTTCCTAGATGCCGCGCCATCGACCTATGCCATAGATCGTCGCGAAGCAATCAGCGGCGCACTCAACGAGTGGGAGAGCTATTACCGGGTTAATGTACCTGGCTACTACAAGGACGCAGAGCTATGTCGAGCACTGAAAGAAGAAGCGGTCGACACTCTCATAAAGGTGTTTGACGGATGGCAAAAATCCACCAACACCTTTGAAGAAGATGTTGACATTGAGACAAACGCCACTGCGGAGCTGTACCTAAACTCATACATCACCATGGTTAACAGAATAATAGACGGCGACGTTTTCGCCACATTTGACTCCCCCATCGTAAGCCAAGTCGTCGAGCAAATGATTGACTGGCTTCCTAAAGAACAGCCCCTACCTGAGAAAATCAAAACATGCATAGAATTCTTTAAGTCCGAACACTTCAAGCAAATCCCTTCAATTTACATTTCAGTACGAATCTATGCCACACTTAAATCCATGGTAAAGCTAGGCGCTTACGCAAACCGTACAAATGCTCGAAAAAAACTCAATGGCGTATTCGGAGATATAAAGCATATTTCTCTTTATGCTCCTTACTGCGATGCGTTTTTCATGGATCAGCCAATGGCCGACCTCGTCCGGCAGCCAAGCGTCAGCTTAGAAAAACGCTACGGCGTGCGAGTGTTCAGCTTAAATAATCTACCCCAGTTTTATGAATGGCTTGACCAACTCGAATCGGAAATGACCTCAGAGCACAGAGCCGCCGTAGACTTAGCGTACCCCCGATGAGGAAAGCGAGAGCTGGCTAACACGATATAGCCTGCAACTGAGCTTGGCTAGAGACGAAGAGGAGCGCGAGCTTTGCAGCCGGCTTACGCTCGTGGTCGGAATACTAACGCTAGAACAATTGTCCCAACACCGTCGGCTCCCAGTTCATGATAACCAGTTCGCCGGTCATCTCCGCTTTTCCCTGGCGCTGGTTCGTATTGGTATAGCGGATATCGACGCACTCGAAGTGAAACCCCTCAAACGCTCGGCGAATGTCTGGGTGATCGTTAATGCTCACCATTACCTTGCCCTTACTGCGGCGCATGAAGTCGGCCATGCGCTCATACTCTTCGAACGGGAACTCCACGCCATAACCGGCAGTTTTCCAATATGGGGGATCCATGTAAAAGAACGTATGTGCTCGATCGTAGCGCTCAGCACAGTCGAGCCAAGACAGATTCTCGACATAGGTGCCTGCAAGACGCTGCCATGCAACTGAAAGGTTCTCCTCAATGCGCAGCAGATTAATGGCAGGCCCCGTGGTCGCAGTACCAAATGTCTGCCCAGTGACCTTGCCACCGAACGTATGCTGCTGCAGATAGAAAAACCGTGCTGCACGCTGGATGTCGGTCAAGGTTTCAGGACGCGTCATCTTCTGCCATTCGAAGATCTGGCGGGAGCTGAGCGCCCATTTGAACTGGCGCACGAATTCCTCCAAGTGGTTCTGCACAACGCGGTAGAGGGTCACCAGGTCACCGTTGAGATCGTTCAGCACCTCCACTGGAGCGGGCTGGGGACGCATGAAGAACAACGCGGCACCGCCGGCGAAGACTTCAACGTAGCACTCATGAGGGGGAAAGAGAGGGATCAAGCGGTCGGCCAGGCGGCGTTTGCCACCCATCCAGGGGATAATTGGAGAGGTCATAGGTATGCAAGTCTTTACTGTATGGATAAACAGGTGTTAGGCTCGCCGCGCTTTGTGCACAAGGCAGAGGCTGCGGCTGGACTTGCAGGAAGGGTCTGCGGGTTCGGCGGGCCGGGCTGGATGTTGGCGCATTCACCCGGCTCGCCTCTTTTCATTTGGTGACTGTACGGACGTAGGCCTGGCAGGCTTTCAGTGCGATCAGTCCTCGGTCACCGTCGTCGGTGATACCGATAATTCGTTGAGCATGCGCTGGGTCAAGTCGGGTGCGAACGGATCCATGAACCACGCCTCCGGCGCCGGCGGCTTCTCGCACCCCACCGTCACCACCCTGGGCGGCAATGGCTCCGGCGTCGACAAGGACTGACAGCCGCAAGTCAGCAGTAGCCAGCCTGTCACGCATGCGAGCTTGAATCTGTTGTGCATCGTTCATCTCCTTCCAATGTGTTTTGCCCTGCTCCTGCAGGCGATCCTCCAGGTCATTGCGCTGCCTTTTCTGGTCAGCCAACTGCTCCAGGGCTGCGGCTGCAGCTTCCTCACGCTCACGACCGTACGCCCGATCCTTATCCGCCAGCTGCTGGACATAACCTGTAGCCTGCTCAGCCAGCTGCCTTCCGTAATCGCTGGCCTGCCACACCCAGGCCCCACGCCCGCCGGCATAGAAACCGACCGCCACGGCCAGAAGTGCGATACGCCAATTCAGCGGCATTACTGCAGCACCTCGAGCGCTCGCTTGTAGAGCGCCTGGCGATCCTTCAACCCATTCAGGCCACCATTGATACGGCGGGTGATCAGCTCGAACACCGAGTCATCGGCTTGCAGCACTTTGTCAGCGAGGCTATTGAGCCCCGCCCGCTGCCAGTACCAGCCGGCCGACAGCGATGCGTAGACCGGCTGCTCGAGCAGATTGGGGGTGTTGAGCAAGCGACTGTCACCGAACAGCGCTTCGCTGCAGGCTTCGTAGTTGTCGCGGCCGGTGATCTGGATAAGCCCACGTCCACGGTACCGCTGACCATCACCGTCAGCCGCCGGGGTGTTGCCGAGGCGCTCCGCCAGCCTTCCGGTGTCGTACTTGGCCAGGTAGGTATCATTACCAAGCTCTCGCACATACAGCAGCTGGCCTGACTCATGTCCGACTTGAGCAAGGAACGCAGCCATACGCCGAGGGGTGATGATCGAGTACTTGCCCATTGTGGCGTTGAGGCCGGGAACAAAAACGCCGGCTTTTCGGCCGGCGTTGGGGAGGATCTGTTGCAGCTGTTGTACAGAGATAGCCATTTAAGTCTCCAGTGATGGTCTGTTTGTCTGTGCGGTTAAAGCTGCACGACTTCGAGAGGTGTTGAGGTTTTCTTGTTCTTGCCAACGGCCTTGGCCTTGCCCTTCTTGCCGCCGTTGCATTCAACGGTGGTCGACCAGCCGGACTGGGTGAACACCTGCTCCAGGGAATCCACCAGGTACTCGCCATCAAAGCCATCCTTGAAGCCCCGGGCGTTGATCTGGCGTTCTGCGAACAGGTCGACACGGCCCGGCATTTCTAGGCGCACCCCGGCGGTCGAGCGATTGAACGCCGCCAGGCGCGCCTTGGCGGCCTGCTCGGCAGCGGTCTTGTTGGGGTGGATATGGCGGTCGGTATGGACCGGGGGCAGGCCGCCCGGGGCGTCGTCGTTTTTCAGTTCGATAACGTCCAGGGTGCCGGTCTTTGCGTTGTGGTGGGTAGCCTTGACGCTCTTGTGGGTCGAGCGGTCCCCGAGGCGGAACGAGTAACGGCTAACGTCCGAGCGGCGAATGATGACCGTCGGCAGCGTTTTGCCGCTGGCCGTGACGCCCGCCTGCCGCTTGAGGACCAACAGCTTGCCGTTGGTCACCTTGGCGGTACAGTCATGCAACCGAGCAATGCGGGTAATAAAGTTGTAGTCCGACTCACCCAGTTGATCCGCACGCGGCACAACGGTCTGCACATCGCAGGCCGGTACCCAGCCATTGCGGCGGGCCACGGTGGCGACAATCTCAGCCAGGGTCTTACCCTCGAAACTGCCGTTGCGGGTGGTCTTGCCACTGCCGCGCATGTCGCTGGCCTTGCCCCGTATGACCAGCGTATCCGGCGGGCCGGTCAATTCCACCTCATCGACCGTATAGCTGTTGATGCGGGTCAGCTGCGCGCCGTCATAGCCTAAGAAAATCTCGACCTTGGCACCCCGCGACGGCAGCGAAACAGCCTGGTCACGGTCATCAATACGCAGCTCGAACTCGTCCGACTCCATGCCGGGCTTGTCGAGTGTGCGCAGCATCAGCAAACGGTCATTGATCAGGCGCGTGATATCGGTACCGTCAGCGACGATACGAAATTGCGGTTTCATGGATAGCTCCGGTTAGGCGGGATGCTAGTCCCACAGTTGGACGGTCAGCTGGTCAGTTCTAGCCAGTTCGGGAAGGGTGATCAGCACCCCGGCACGGTAGGGTTGCGGCTCGACGGCAAGGCCCGGATTGGCGCCCAGCACCGCCTCCACCGTGCCGCTCAGGTGCCCGTAATAGTGGAAACAGATAGCGTCGAGTACATCGCCGTCAGACGTTCGACAAATCATCGCCATAGCGCGTGAGCTCCAAGGTGAATGCCTGCTTCCGCGGGATTCCGCCCTGCAGCAGCGTGGGTTGTTCTTCCTCGATATCGGTCAGGCACCAATTGCCCAGCACCTGGCCATAGCCGGTGGTCAGCCCCAGCGGCTGCAGCTGGCCACCGATGCTGCGCAATGTGTCGAGCTGGCCGAGGCCACCCCGGAATGAGGGGAAAATTGCGCCCTTGAGTGTCAGGCGCTCATCACCAATGCCTACCGCCTGCTGCGCAGAGCGCCGGGTGAGGCGCTCCTGAGCCGCCCAGCGGAACGAGGTTTTGCGCCGCAGCTCGTCAAAGGCCGCCGTGTCCAGGTTGAAGTAGAACGGCTCCGCCTTGACGCTCTGAGGCTGCAGGATAAGCAGGTGGGGAAACGCCTTGATAGCTTCTTTGGGCGGGTCTTCCTTGGGGCGGATCGAGGCGCTGGAGAACATTTCCGACAGCGAGAAATTGGACACCATGCCGCTGATGCCGCCGGCCTGGTTGTACTTGTCCGCGATGTTAGAAATGGCCTTCTTTGCCCGGTCTGCCTGCTCGCCAAACTCGGCCACCCGTTCCTGCACTTGCGTGACCGCGTTGCTGGCCTGGTTGTAAACGGCCAACACCTTGCCGACCTTGGCCTGGGCCTGGGCAATGCCGCCCACGACCCGGTTCAGCTGGCCACCAATCAACTCCCCCACCACCGGCAGGGTTTCCAGCTCGGAAACCGCCCCTTTCATTTGAGTAACAGCCCCATTCATGGGGCCAAGCATGCCGTCCACCGTGCGACGGCCAGCCTCTCCTGCAGCAGCAAGCGACTTTAGGCTGCCCTGCAGCAGCTCCATGTACGCCATCGTTTATCCTCCCTACAGGTGCGGCGCGTCGTACAGCTGACGCGCGTTAAGGTCGCGGGTCGCGTCCTCGATCATTTGCATGAAATAAGGCCGCAGCTCATAGGCCAGCGCTTGGCGGTCCGACACATCGCCTTTCACCGTCACCGGCATGCTCAGCTCAAACCGCTGGTCGAGCTTGAGGGATGCCGGCTCAGCCTTGACCGGCGCCGGCTTATCCGCTGCACGCTGGTAGTCACCCAGCATCTGGCCCGCCTGAGCCAGGCCAGGCCCGACTGCGCCGGCCGGTTGCAGGTTGCCCAGCAAAGCCGCCGAATCGCCGGCCGACGGCAGCGCGAGGGGGACCCCGGGGTAACGCACCTGGTCGACGGTCGGCGCCGGCACCCGGAACGAGTCCTTGGAATCGGGGGCCTTTGGATCGTAGGAAGCCACCGGCTTGGTAGGCGCTGGCTCCACCCGCAGCGACTCAGGATCGTTACGCGTAACGAGCGGCGCGACCGGCGGCCGCGTGAGCGGTGCACCAGGGAAACGCACCTGGTCGACGGTCAGCGCCGGCACCCGGAACGGGTCCTTGGAATTGGGGTCCTTCGGATCGTAGGAAACCGCCGACCCGGCAGGCGCCGGCACCACCCGCAGCGCCTCAGGGTCTTTACGCGTAACAGGCGACTCGGCGGGCGCAGCTTTCACCGCCCCGCCTTCGCGACCTTCTGCAGGCGCCCCCTGCTCCGCCGGCGCTGCCGCTGGGTCAGGCTGCACCTTGCTGGCAAACAGACTGCCGACCTTGGCGCCCAGCGCGTCACCGCCCAAGCTCCCAAGGATGCCGCCCACCAGGCCGCCAATGGCCGTGCCGACCACAGGAATGATCGAGCCCAGGGCAGCGCCCGTGGCTGCGCCGGCAATGCCTCCGGCCAAACCGCCCACCGCACTACCGACACCCTCGGCCTTCTGCTCAGGCGTCTGATCGCTGGCCACAGCGTTGCTTATCTGCAGCGCTGCCACCGCTGCGCCCAGCACCGGAATCCCCTTACCAAAGCGGGCTAGGCGAGCAGCACGCCCCACCAGGCCGCCCACACGGCCCCACCGACTGCGCCGTGGGTTGCGCCGTGCGGTATCGCCCAGACCGCTATCAATCGGACCGTCACCCTTACCACCGCCTGCCTGGGGATTGATGACGAACACGCGCTGCACCCCGGCAGCACCTGCAGCCCCTTTGGCGACGTTGTACAAGCCTCGGGCCACCCGGATAGCTGCCACGGCCTTGGTGATGGCGAAACCACCTGCAACCAGCGCTGTAGCCCCAAGAGCCAACGAAGGCACTTTTTCAGCAATCCAGCCGATGCCGTTGGCCGTCGTCCGTAGTACATCGGCGGCGCCGTCCGTCAGCGGCCGCAGACCGTCACCGATGGCACGTAGCGCGTCGTCAGCCGCGTTGGCGGTTTCTTTCCACCTCTGCGAGGACGTTTCGCGGCGCTCTGCCAGGTTCTGGTCGAGAATGCCCGCCGCGTCTGCGGACTGGGTTTTCAGGTCCTCATACAGCGCCTTGTTTTGCATGTAAGCCATGAGCGCGGATTTGACCTGCATATCCGCGAACAGGTCGCCGGTACGCATGGACTCTTCCAGCGACTGCATCATGCGCTTGGCTTTCTCGGGGTCCGTCTCCTGGTTGATTTTGGCCGCCGCCTCGGCCATGGCTGCGGCCTTTTTCGGGTCGGTCTTCTGGATATACTGCTGGGCAAGCGCAAAGCTCGACTCCAGTGTCGACATGCCATTCTGCAGCCCGGTGTTGAGCGACTTCTGGTAGTCGATACCGGCGTCCTTGTACGCCTTGACCGTCTCGCTTGAGCCGATCTTTTCCATCCAGTTCTTGAGGTTGTTGGCCGCCTCGTCGGCGCTGCCTGCAGCCTTGATCTGCACCTGCAGCATCGAGCCCAGCTGGGTGACGGCGTCCATGCCGTAGATACCCTGCTTCGCCATACCAGCCAGCAGCTCAGGGAACCACTTGGCCATGTCGCTGGCCTCGAAACTACCGGCCTGCCCCTGGTAGGCAATGGCCTCCAGTGCCCGCTGCATCTCCTGCGGGTCGGTAATCTTGGCGTTCTGCCCCAGGGCATTGATCATTCGCGCGGTGTCGTTACCGTCCGCGCCCTGACCCACCACAAACTTGGCGGCCACGCTGGAATAACGCGCAGCCTCCTGCAGGTCCATACCGGCACCCACCAGGTTGTTGAGGACACCGGCCACCTCGTTGCGCGCCAGGCCCGTGTCTTTGGCCGTGGTGATGATGCCCCGGTTTAGCTCGACTTCCTCGGCCTTGTTGGCCACCCCTGCCTTGATCGCGATATCACGCACGATCGCCTGATAATCGGCACTGACCTTGGTGGGCACAGCCAAGGCCGCGGTGCCCACCGTGGCCTGCACAACGGTGGACCGCAGGCCGGCTTTGCCCGCCTCGATCTGCTGCAGCCCCTTGGCCTGACGGGCAGCGGTTTGAGCCGTGCGACCCAGCGTGCGGTAGTGATCCTCCAGCCGGCCGACCTCAACGCCCTGTTTACGCAATGCATCAAGGTTGCGGTCCAGCTGGTTGCGCAAGCCTCGAGCGCTGGCCTCTCCCGCCTCGCTGGCTTTCTTCCACTCATCGCGCAGGCGCATGGTTTCGCCAATGACGCCCTGCAGCACCTTGGCCTCTTCGCCGCGCTTCTTGAGTTTGCCTATGCGGCCCTCAACGTCCTTGAACGCTGCACCGACCGTCGCACTGACCACCCCACCAATCACAAGGCCAATGGAAAACTTGTTGTTGGCCATGGTTTCTCACTCCCACGCAGGCACAGCCCGGCGGCTCACTCAGAGAGCCACCAGACCATGCGCGCGAATGGCATTTGCTCCAGCTCGCTGGCCGAGAAACCCAGTTCTCGCGCCAGGCGCTTGGCAAGCGACTTTTGGAATCCGGGGGTGTTAAACCCCGTCTTGGTGGACCAGGCGAAAGTAGGCCGCGCGCACACGGTTGTAATCGCGGGTGGTCAGCGAATGCAGCTCGGCCGGTGTGGTATCGGTCAGGCGCTGGAACAGCAACATTTCCAGCTTGCTGTTGTCGTCGCCGGCCTCGGCCTCCACCTCACGGCTCAGACGGATCGAGGGCGATTGCAGCGTCAGGAGGTCGACCTTCACGCCATCGCGCTCGATAGGCTCCATCAGGCGCACCACCGCGTGCTCCAGGGTCAGCTTGAGCCATGCCGGATTCTCGCCGCTGTCATCGCCCAGCAGTTCCTTATAGGCCCGCTGCAGACGGCGGTAGTCGCGCACCTGCAGGGCCGTCAGCTGATCCTCGGTCAGCTCGCACAGCGACCCCAGCATCAGCAATTCGCGCTGCTCGTCGTTGTCCCCGGCCTGGTGCGCCACCATGAGGTCTTCGCGCACGGTCGGACAGCGCATGGTCAGCGCCTGGCGCACCTCGCCGTAAACCTCCAGGGGCACGCTCAGGGACACAACGGCGCGACTGCCCTCGATGTTGAGCCAGGAAGGGGTAGTGTTGGTAATGGACATGCTCAGGCTCCTTAAATGGCGAGGTCAGCGCGAACGCTGGCCAGTTGGTCGACACCGTCGATAACGCGGATGCAGTTCACAGGGTCGATTTCGTAGATGACGCGGCCGCCGACTTCCAGCTTGTAGTAGCTCACCGCGATGCTGTGCTTCATTTCGGCCTTCTCACCAACCTTCCAGTCTCCCGGATCGATTTCCTTGAGCGCGCCGCGCAGGGTGGCGACCACCGCCTTGGTGGCCCCTCCACGCCCTTTGAAACTGCCCCGGAACACGCAGTTGAAGCCTGACAGGTCAAAGTCACCGAAATACTTGAGGGTTTCCCGGCGCATGCCGTTGGAGGTAAAGCTGGCCTCCAGCTTCTCCAGGCCCATATCCATCTCAATCGGCGCGTCCATGCCGCCGCCGCGATATTCGTCGGTCTTCATCGTGAGCTTGGGCAGGGTCAGCGATGGCACATCGCCCTGCAGGCTGACACCGCCCACCGAGGCACTCATGTTGAACAGAATTTCTGGAATAACAGCCATTGCGTGCCTCCTTAGGCTACGTCGAGAACTTGGGTCAGGTATTCATCGGTCACCTCGATTTCAAAAATCGGGTTCTCGGCAGGCGGCACATCGGTGAAGCGGATCACCCAGATGATTTTGCCTTGGGCCAGCTGGCTGGCCGTGTTGCGCTCGGCGTCGGCGTAGACCTCGAAGTCAATCACCGCCCCGGCCGCCTTGAGGTCGCGCATGAAGGCGTGCACCGTCTCGGTCACATCCTTGACATAGCTTTTGGTGATCCCGAGGTCGACGGCCCATTTCATGCCGGCACGCACGGCTGCCATCACCATGTCCACGGTGCGCACCCGCGTGACGAATGCCCACTTGCTATCGCTGGACAGCGTGCGGTTGCCCCAAAGGCGATAGCCCCCGTCGCGAATGATGGTGGTGATATTGGCGTTGTTGAGCAGGTTGGCCCGGCAAGTCGGGTCGTTGTCCAGGTACTCGACCGCCCGCACGGTGCCGGTGATGTTCTTGATTTCCTTGTTGGACGGCGAAGCCCAGAAACCGATGTTGGCATCGGTCTGCGCGAACAGGCCGGCCGCCACTGGCGACGCCGCCAGGTCCTCGTCGCCGTTACTGGTAACGCTCCACTTTTTGACGCCGGGGTCGACCATGTACATCCGCTTGCTACCAAACCCGGTGGCATAAGCAATGGCCGCCTCGTCAGTGGTACCCGGCCCGTCGATCAGGCCCAAGGCTTCCAGCTTGTCTGCCAAGGTATCCATGGCGGTGGCCACCGCCTTGGTGGCCGAGTGCTTGGGAGCCAACAACAGCCGTGGGTGCTGGTTGAACAGGCTTTTGGCATCGAGCAAGGCCTGCAGGCCGCTGCGCTTGCCATCGGCCGCCACACCGCCGATCACCGCGCTGGTGATGCTGGCCGGTGTGCCGGCAGACGTAACACCCACGGCGATGATCACGGCCTTGGCCTGGTCGAGAATCTGCAGACAAGCTTTGGTCATTGGCGAGTTAGGGCCGAACGCCGCCACGGCCTCGCGGTCACTAACGACCATCACCGGTGTATTGGGCTCAGCCAAGCCCACCCCTGGGGTGTAAATGTCGACAATGCCGATCACCGACGACGAGGGCACGCTGATGGTGCGCCCACCCAAATTGACCAGCGAGGTCGTCACGCCATGAAAAAAGTTAGCCATAAATGCTCCCTTATAGAACCGAAAAAACCGCCTAAGGGCGGTCGTGTTGAACAGCTGGAAATGTGTTGAGCGTTAGCCCGCTCGGAAGCCGATGGCGAACCAGTACAGCGCGAAGTCCTGTACCGAATTCGCCCACTCGCCAATCATGATGTTGAAGCTTTGCCCCGTGGTTTTGCCCTCCATGATCGCCGGGGTCAGCGTGGCCGCCGGCACCCCCGGGTTGCTCTTGTGGTAGATCACCGGAATGACAATGAACGGCGCCGCCGAGAACCCACCCGAGTGGAATCCCACCTGGTACTCGGTAAACTGGTTGGGCAAGTCACCCACGTTCAAGCGCCCCCACTGGGCCATAAAGCCGTTGTCGGTGTCCCAGTAGAAACCGTTCTGCGCCCCTGAGAACTGCGAGCGAACGGCCGCGTTCAGCGCGTTACGCGCACCGTCCGGCGTGTTGCCCCCGGTACCGCCACGTTGGATAGGCAGAATGCCGCTGACCAGTTTGCTAACGTCCATGCCCGCTAGGCTCAAGGCAATCGACAGATTCTGTGAACCGTCAAAAAGCCCCTGCCCGGTCACATCGCCGGTGAAACCTAGCGCGCGCGCCGTCTGCAGCTTGGTCGCGCTGCCAGCGTTGCCTGTAGTCGGCCGGCTCAGGGTACCGGTGGTGATCTTGCCCGCATCCAGGCTGGGAATATCGGCGGCCGTCAGCGCCGCCCCCTCCAGCACCAGGCCCTTGGAGCTGACCCGCACCTTGGAATAGGTACCGGCCTGCACACCGGTGCTGCCCAGGCTAAGGGTAATGGCCACATCCTTGGCGCCGTCGAACTGAGCCTGCCCACCCACATCACCCTCAAAGGTGAACAGGCGCGGTGTCTGCAGTTTGGTCGCGCTGCCGGCGTTGCCGGTGGTCGGCCGGCTAAGGGTGCCGGTGGTGATCTTGGTCGCGTCCAGGCTGGGAATATCAGCTGCTGTCAGCTCCGCCCCCTCCAGTACCAGACCCTTGGCGCTGACCCGCACCTTGGAATAGGTCCCAGCCTGCACCCCCGAGTTGGCCAGGGTGACATTGATCGCCGCGTCACCGGCGCCGTTGAACTTGGCCGCACCGGTGGCATCACCCTTGAGCGAAATGGTGCGCTCGGTGGCCAGTGCGCGGGCCGTGGCGGCCTCGCCCTGGCTGATGGCCTCCTGCACCACCGCCAGGGTGGCCGTTACCGTGTTGGGGTCCTGCAGAATCTGCACATTGGCGGTGCTGCTCACCTGTATCAGCAGGCGGATCACCTGGGTGCGGCCGCTGCCCTGCTCCTGCAGCGGCTTGAAGGTCGCCGGGTAGCTGGCCACCGCAATCAGCACGCCGGTGTCGTCGTACAGGCCGACCTCGCGCACCCACCAGCCGCCGACCTCCGGCTGCAGGATGCCCTCGGCCACGATCACCGGCCTGCCGCTCTCCACCGAGAGGCGGTTGAGGTTGACCCGGAACACCTCATGAATCAGCTTTTTCTGCAGCTTGGAGGGTAGCGGCGTACTGCCGTTGCCATCCCCTACCGCCATGCGGGTGATCTTGAGGGTGGTCTTGGTGGCGATGGCTTTCGCCAGCGCAGCCGCGCCCGCGTCAGTCAGCATGGCGATGTAAATCGCGTCTGTATCTGCCATTGGTTCGCTCTTGAAGTAAGGGGCCTGCCCTCGCGGCAGGCCGTAAAGCGCTAAGCGGGCACAGGCCCGCCGTAGATGTTGGCCCCGACGCCCAAGGTCCGGTACTGGATGTACAGGCCCAGGCCGCGCAGGATTTCCCCGGCCCAAAAACCAAAGAACATCCCGTTATCGGTCCCCAGGCGCGGGTCGGGGGTCCAGCTGCCATTCATGGCATGACCAGGAATGGGGGTTACCGTGTAGTTCGCCTGCAGCTCGTCCATGCAGGCCTCGATTAGCACATCAAGGTCAGCCACCTGACTGCCGGCCATCGCTGCCAGGCAGGCACCGGCGAGCCACAGCCCGGTCATATGCCCGGTAAAGTCATCCTCCACCGGCTTGGGCACGCTGTTGGTCGGGAAGTCGGTCGGCAAGATGCCCTTGGAGTCCTTGACGAACTGCACCAGCCAGCGCAGCCAGTTCTCGGCGTAGGCGACCAGCTTGGGCGGCACGGGCTTGCCCCGGTGCACCAGCTCGTACCACGCCCTGCAGGCGCCCATCATCGCCCTGGGCTGGTAGCCGGCCCAGGCGTTGCCATCGCCCCAGTGATACTGGGTCCAGGTGTCGGCCGGGCCGTAGCGGTAGTTATCCCAGCGGTTCCAGATATACGCCGCCGCACCAGGTCCGAGGACACCGAATTTCTGCTGGTACCACTGCTGCGAGTCGTACAGGAAATCGACCATATTCCCCAGCTCGACGCTGTACGTTTCCGGGTCCAGGCAAAAGATCAGCGGGTATTGATAACCGGGATAGGGCATGCCGTGCCACGCGCCAATCTGCTCGGTGCCGTCCGAGTAGATATTGGAAAACGGAATCACCCCAGGGCTGTAGGCCAACGAGTCGTTGCGATAGCTGACCACCGTGCAATCGCCCACCAGGCCGCGAAATGCCTGCTGACCGTTGAGGGTCAGCCGGTACAGCATCGTGTAGCCGTCCACCCCGTCGTACAGGTCGGGCAGCTCGTTGATGCAGTAATACTCAAACGTCAGGTTCGTGTCGGCATCGTTGTCCAGCAGAATGTCCATTTCCGCCAGCTCGTCGTAGTTCGGCGCTGACGGGTTCGGCCGGCCGGCCGCGTTGGGCTGGTAGCCTGACAGCGTGCCGTCCTGGGGGCGAATCTGCACGGTGGAAAACGCGCCATCGGTGGCCGGCAGCATCCACCACCACCGCCAGCCGTCCTTGTCCTGAATACGGACGTTGAAATTGCCGTCCGCCCGGTAGGTAATGCTTTTTAGCGGCGCCTTTTTGGTCGGCTGCAGGTAATTGCCGATCACATACCACCCGCCATTGCCGCCACCCGGGAAGAACGAGCGCACCACGTTGCCCGCCCGACCGGGAAAGATCACCGGCACATGCCGCTCTTGCGACGTAATGTCGGCCGAGTGCACCACCGCGCGCAGGTCCGCCATGATGTATTCGGACCCATCATCCTTGGCCACCCGGTAAAACTGTGACAGTGGGATATCGTGCTGCAGCACCTGCCAGCTGGAGGTCGACTCCGGCAGCATGTAGCAGTAACGGGTGCCGGTGTTTTCGACTTTCTCCGGGGCAATCGTGACCTCAACCTTGGCTGTCAGCGCGCCGTTTGCCTGGTCGACCCCGCCGAAACTGGTCCGCACCTTGGAGTCCTTGCTGACGCGGAACCACACCGATTGCTGCTCGATGGATACCTGGGCGCCCATATCGGTCTGCAGCGTGATGTAGCCCTGCGAGTCACGGCCATACTCCCGTTTCGCCTCGCTGGGGTAAGCGAACTCGTAGGAAATGCCGTCTGTAAACGGCGTGGCGGCCACCGTGCTCTGCCGGAAAAATCGGTCAGTGGAGTCAATCAGGGTGTACTCATGAGCCGTGAACAGGCAGGCGTCCATGGCTTTCTTGTAGCGTTCCTCGCCGGTGATACGCCACAGCAGATAACAGGCGTCCATGTACCACAGCTCGCCGTCTGCAGCGTTGCCCATCTGGTTGACCCCGCCCAGCAGCGGTACATGCAACGGGCGGTTGTGCTGTACCGCATTGCGCGGGATCAGGTACCCGCCATGCTCGACCGGTTGCCGGGTGGCGTAGTTGAACAGGTGGGTGCCGTTGAGGGTGGTGTCCTTGAGTTGCACCCGGCCGATATCGGCGCCGGTGTGCCCTTCTGACAGCACCCTGCCGTCGAGGGTGATTTTCTGGCCGGTGTGGGCAATGATCCAATCCACCTCATACACCGTGCCGTCCTTGTCCCAGTCGGTCGATCCGTCTTCACGCAGCGCACGCACGCCGGCATTGATCGCCCCCCAGGCCAGCGCCCCGTCAAAGGCAAACGTCGCTTTGTCCAGGTATTCGCCCCAGTGCGGCGCACCGTGCGGAATCGACAGGGCGCCATTGGTGAAGGCGAACGGCACACCCTTGAATCCGCTGTGCGTCGGCTCGACAGGGTCCACCGGCCAGTTGGCCAGCACCGGCTCCTTTGAATTGATGATCCAGTTACAGATACGCCGCTGCGGCGTGTCAGGGATCGGCTGGCCCGCATAGAAATACTGCTCGTAGGCCTCCCAGTGCCATATGGCGGCCTCCAGATAGCGCGGGTCCTGAGTGGCCAGGTAGGCATGGGCATAGCCCAGGATATGCAGCGCCTGGCCCTCGGTGGTGCCGTCGCCGTTGGGCTGGTACTCCATCTGCGAATGGGCGATGAAATGCCGGTTGTTCGAGAGGACGCCCTGATTGTTTTGCACAAAGTGCTGCACCGTCGCATCGACGGTGTCGCCGGTGTTGTTGCGCAGAAAACGGTGATGGCCCTCGATCAGGCTGACGGCATTGGCCAGCGCCGTGCGCTGGCTGACCGGCCGCCGGCTGTTGAGCGGATTAAGAAACATTGAGCCATCCCCCGTCATAGAACCCGGACCAGCGCACCCCGTCCCACAGGAACGTCAGCAGGTCGGCCGAGCCCTTTTCAAACGACAGCACCGGCGGACGGTTGGCCGGCCAGCGGACGTTGCTCGGGAATGTCACCCGGTTCGCTCCGGTGCCCTGCTGCAGGCGCACCGAGAACGACCAGGTGTAGCCCGGTGGCACTGCCGAGTTGGTGAAGGTCAGCGCGCACTGCGGCTGGTCTAGCGTCACATCGAAAAAGGACACCCCGGCGGTATAGGCCACATCCAGCGCCAAAGCGCTGCCAGCAGCGGCAATGGCCTTGCGGCGCGGCAGCAGCAACCCGCCGGTCAGGTCGGTGATCATCTTGGCCAGCGCCAGGTAGGTCGGAGACGGCCCCGAAGCCGTCTCGACCGTGGCGTCAGCAGGCCCATGCACAATGTCATAGGCCGTCTTTGCGGCGGCTTCCATCAGGGCGATGGCGGCCGCCTGGCGGTCGGATAGTTCGCTCATGGCTTTTCCAGTAGTTCAGGCATTCGGTGGTTGGTGAAGTAATGCAGGTCATTGGCCAGCATCATCAGCTCCAGGTCAGCAAAGGCCTCGGCCTGCAGGTCGGCCGATAGAATCTCGGTTTCATCACCTGAGGAAACGGCCGCGCCCATGTAGAACTGGCCGTTGGGGCTGTAGGTGATGCTTAACCCGACCAGGTGCCGGCTAACCGGCTTGGTCGACAGAATCATGCGCTCCAGCTCGGCAATCCCACGGTCACTGAGGCCGGTATTCAGCAGCGCCAGGCTCAGGCTAAACGTGCCGGGCGGCCCCATAGGGGTCAGGTCGAACCACTCGACAATGTCGATAATGTCGGCAAACGGCGAAATGACCTGCCGCAGCGAGGCGATGGTGCCTTTGCGCTGGTGGACCTCGAACGAGTCGCGCACCGTCTTGCGCTTGATTTCCTCGGACCATGCCGGGTCCCAGCGGTCCACGCTGCGCTCAATCGCCAGCCATGGCAGCATGTCGGCCGGGCAGGTTTCTGGCCGCTTCATCGAGCGCAACACGTTGGCCAGGTCGGCCGGTTCCAGCCCCACCTGCGCCAGGGCATCCTCCAGCCCGGTGCGGTTGATCGGCAGCAGGCTGGTGTCACTCATCGGTACCACCCATCACAACGCTGGAGCCGATGCAGTTGGATGCCTGGTGGTCCTCGATCACATAGTCTGCAGCTGGCTTGATCAGCTCCACCCGCTGCACGCGGGGTACATGCAGCGCGGCATGGATGGCCGAGCGGCGAATATCCCGCCCCAGCCGGCGCTGCGCGTTGATGTAGGTATCCAGTGAAGTCTTGGCCTGCGCCAGGGCCAGCTCGTTCTCGGCACCCGGAAACATATACAGCACCGCTTCAATCTCGTAGTTGACCAGCTCGGCCGACTTCACGAGCACCCGATCACCTACTGGCCGGATATTCTCAGGCGTCAGCGCCTGGGCAACCTTGTTGAGCAGGTCTTGGGTAGCCACCCCTCCGTTGACCCGACTCAGGATGCTGACCAGCACGGTGGCCGGCGACGGGCTGCTAGCCTTCACATCCGCCACCCGCCCATCAGCGGATCGGGCGTGAAACTCATACGCACCGGCCGGCCCGGCCACCGCCATGCCCTCGAAAGCCAGCAGGGTGCGCTCGGCCAAAGATTCGTCGCTTTCCAGCTGCTCGGCCACCGGCGGTACCGCGCTCAGGTCCTCCGCCACGATCACCAGGCGCTTGACGTTGTAGTTGGCGGCCAGCTGATCGAGGTCGGCGCCCTGGGCGAAGGCAATGAACTGCGACTTGGCCGCATCGTTGATACGGGCGCGGGTCATCACCTTTTCATAGGCCGCACGCTCCAGCAGCTTGACCACCGGATCAGATAGCAACTCGGCGTTCCAGTTGTTGCCCATCAGGGCGCGAAAGCCCGTCAAGCCTTCCTGATAGAACGTCTCAAAATCCAGTTCCTCGATCACCGTAGGCGCCGGCAGGCTGGCCAGGTCGATGGTGCTCATATGCTTACCTCAAGGTTCACGCTGTCCTCGGAATAGGTGCCAGTGATGCGAAAGCCGATCTGGCCACCCACCGCAGAAACCACCTGCACGCTCTGCAGGACCAGGCGCGGCTCCCAACGCTGGAGCGCCCGCGCAGCCTCGGCCTGCACCGCGCTTTTCCAGCCGGCGTTAACCGGCTGGTCGACAAACCGGCGCAGCTTGCTGCCGTAATCCGGCCGCATCAGGCGCGACCCCACCGGTGTGGTCAGAATGTCCACGATGGACTGCCGCAAGTGATCGACCCCGGACAGCACGGCGCCGGTGTGGCGGTCCATTCCAATCATCGGGAGTTACTCCTGCACGCGCTGGAAATCCGGGTGATCATCGAAGGTGGCCAGCGCCTCGTCGTCCGAGGCCGGCACCCGCACCTCGAAATTGACCACATCGAACTGGGCGCCGTTGGGGGTGAAAATGGAGCGGGAGCGGAACGCCGCGTCTCGGTACAACACTCGTTGGGGGTTGACGGCCACAGGGGCCTCCGAAGCGGCCGCAGCCGCCTTTTGGGTCGCCATGGGTTCCTCCTGGCATGAAAAAGCCCGCGCGCGGCGGGCTGGTAGTTATCAGGGCTACGGCGCATGAGCGCCCGCCTGCTGTAAATCAGTGCATGTGGTTGGCGGTGTTGCCGGCCGTGTCGATGATTCGGGCGTCACCGTAGATATCGCCCGTTACGCGTAACGCGCCTTGAATCAACATCGGCCCAGTGAAACGCAGCATGGGCGCCATCGCTTCAATGGCCGATTCCGTTACGGTAACGACCGAGCCGCCCACCTTGATATCTACCTTGCCGGCCGGCAGCTCGATGCTGTAGCGCTTGGCCTGCCAGTCATAGGTCAGTGAACCGCCGTCCTCGAACAGCCAGCGCTGGACATGGTCGCGGTCATCTGGCGCCGGCGCAGGGCCGCTGTACAGCCCCGGCAGGAATGTGCCCTGGCTTACATCACCGCTGGTACTGATCAACACCCCCTGCTCATGCAAGCCAGGGGCAAGCCAGTGCCGCGCACCAGGGGCGGCACCCAGGCTATGCCAGCGCACCCAGGCGCTGGTCCATTCGCCATCCGAAACCCGGCACACCGGCGGATCGGCGGCGAGGTCAAGCGCGACGACCCGGCATTTGCGAATCATGCCGGCGATCATTCGGTCATGCTCAGCCAGCGGGTAGCTCATCCGTAATCCTCCCAATCTCGACATAACCTTGGGAAAGCGGTCCCACATCTGCAGTAGTGCCTGCAGCGGCCGGGCCGAGCTCAGTGGGCCACGGCCACTCCTCTTCCCCGAGATAGATGACCTGAGTCCACTCGACGACCCAGACCGCGAAGGTATCCAGCTCAGGACGGCTCCAGTCACGCTCTGCACGGACAAAGTCAGCAAAGCCGATAGGGAGCCCCCACGATTGCCCACGAAGTAGAACCGCAAGCTGCGCGGCAACGAAGGCAGCAACGTGGAGGCAGTTTTTCTCCTCTACCGGAACAATTGCACGGGCCTCAAAACGCGCCTCCACGGCGGTCTCGCCAGTCCCCGGATCCATATCCACATGGTCGAATCCGGCCAGTTCGAGTACAACGGCTGGAGGTGGAACGACCTCAATCCCGTCAGGCATGGTGCCGACGTAGGCCAGCCCTGGAATGGCGTCTTTGATATGTTGCTCGATAGCGGCATATAACTGCTCAAGAGGTATTGGATCATCATCCATTGCCTAATCTCCGTAGATACTTCAACAGCTCGAAGTTCAGCTCCTGCTCCATCACCACAAGCAACCGCTGATGCGCCTTTCTCGTCCATGACTCAAAATGCGGCCGCACCTCTTCCAGCGAGATCTTTGCCTTAGCTAATGGAAAACGGCTGCCGTTCTCACCGACCCATCCTGAACTCGCACCGCCTCTGGCAGAGACTTGGCTGGTAGGATAATCATCAGCGTTGAAGTGCTTACTGGCAGTGCGGATCCAGATATCCGGCTTACTGCCATACACAGTCCGGAAAAAAGCACCCTGGTACGAACGTCCGGCTACGGATACACCTGAGCGGGATTGTCGAGGGCGGCCTGCTCGACTGGCTTCGATGGGATTCAAACCGAACCACAGCTTGCCTTGGCCATTGCTGGCCACTGGGAAAGCTCTCAGGCGCTGACGAACAGCCGTAACCGCGATTCGCTCTTGTTGGCTCACAGATCTGGCAATGTGCGTGCGCAACCAACGAAGCGTCTTATTGATTGCCCGTCGTTCTGCCGCCTTGATGGCTTTCGGCATCAAAGCGGCGAACTTAGCGAAGTTTGAAGCCTGCTGCGCATTCGCCTGGAGTGTAATGAGACCTGAACTAGACGACTGTTTCTGGTAACTGCCTACGCTCATCAACGCACCTCACGCAGAGTCAGGTTGATCCAACCGGTCCCGTCAGGCTTCCTGCCCGCGATGACGTAACGGCCACCACCATCCTCAGGTGCAAGCCTGACCACCAAGTGCATCCCCTCCTTGATGCCATTCGCGTGGACGATACGAACGGCAAAAACAGGTTCGCGCACCCCGGTGTTGATCTGGCCAAGCTTGGGCTGGAGCCACGGCGCCGAAAAGAACCCCGGTACCGGCTCAGCCATACCTTCGATCTCAGCCTCGTCTCCCAGGACATCCAGTAGCGCACGGTCCATGAACGCCACCTGTTCACGGAAGCCCATGATCAGTCACCGTCGTCGGGTTCGTCCTTACCTGGCAGCTTGCCGCGAGGAGCAATCTTTCCCTCTTCGATAAGCAGCTCCAGCACTTCCTTGTCGGACGACATGAAGACCTCACCCTTTTTGAAGACCTTGGCCCCCTCCTGGATGCAGCCGTCCACCACCACGTATTCGACCTTGGCAGCCATGTCACACCACCTTGGCGAAGAGGAAGGCGTTCGGTTCCAGCAGGCCAGGCAACGGCGCCGCCTGAACCTTCAGCCAGCGTTGGCTTGGCTCCTGAGTGACCCAGCTCTTGGGGAAGCGCGCGGCTTCAACCAGGCCGCTTTCGATGGCTTCAAGATCCTGAATCGCCGCGTACAGCATGGCGTTACGAGTGGCGGTAGAACCTAGGATCAGGCCCCCGGCAGGAATCATTGGCTTTTCACCAGCCTCATCGTCCAGGTACCACTCGTCGTACGCGTAAAGGTCCACACCCGGGTCATTGAGGTAGCCGAGGTAAGTTACGCCGTCAGGGAGCTCTTCCGGCTTGATCAAGCCCAGGTCAACACGGCGGGTGTTCAACTGCTTGAGTACCGCATCGTTGCTCTGGAAAGCATCCTGTGCCTCCGCGCTCAACACCGCGACGTTGGCCGAACGCCCCGAGTCCTTGGCGATCAGGCGCCGCCACTGACGCAAGTTACCGATGGGATCGGATCCGGCGGTGTTCCAACGGCCAGTGGCCAAGGAGACCTTGTGGGTGTCTTCCATCAAGAAGTCGATGGTGTCATCAACCCCATCGCCGACAACCCGGATCCGACCAGTAGTCAGCGCTTGAGAACACATCCATTCCTCACGACGAATGATCTCGCCCTCAAGCTCAACCAGGTCACGGCCGAGCCGCTCGCCCGCTCGCTCAAGTGCGGTGCGCGTCGAGAACGGGGTTTCACCTGCGCCGCGTTTCAGGATCTGCTCTGCCCGGGTGACACGCTTGGGCTGAATGTATGGCGGCTGGTAGGTCGACGAGGCGAAGCCGGTACGCTGCGACACGCTGCCAGGCAGGGTCGGGTGAACGAACGGCGCCATTTTGCGCTGCCCTTTCACGATGTCGATGGTCACCGTCTCGGTGGGGAAGGTTTCAGGGGCGCCGGCATTAAAGAAGGTGTTCATGAGGAAGCGTCGCGGCGTCGCCAGCTGCTCGACAGCTTCCAGCATGGTCAGGGTGTCGAAGATATCCATAGAGGCTCCAATTATCGAACGAAGAGGCAGAGAGGACGCAGAGCGGCTTTCGCAGCCGCCAGAGTAAGGCCCTCACCGAGGGTGAGCTGGTTGCCCAGCACCTGGCCGGTCAGGCGAATAGGCGCGCTGTGAGCGCCATCGGTGGTGTCCACAGCGCGGTCGAGGATCGCCTTGGGGGCCTGCGATCCGTCCTCGGCAGCGGTTTTGCACAGCAGGTACTCACCAGAAGCGGTGACTTGGCCTAGCACTGCACCGCGCGGCAGCTGCTGGCCAGCGGCGATGACGCCGGACTCCATCACAACGGGGAAGTCCCCCGCCTCGAGCTGGGAAGGCGTAAAGGTATGGGTTACAGGGTTTGGCATGAGGAGCTCCTGGTTAACGGCGCGAGGCGCCAGAGACGATTGCGCTAACGGCGGCCTTACGCTCACCAGCCTTGCCGCCTTCCAGCGGAGTGGTACCGATCACGCCTTGTGCATCACCCTTGATGCCTGCGAGAGAAATACCGCGATCTTGCGAGGCCTTGAACAGCACCAGAGCCGTGGCCTCAACCGAGCTGCCATCATCGATCGCAGCGCCGATTTCCTTTTCAAAGCCTTTGACGGCCAGAGCATTAATGCCCTTGATACGCTCACGCTCGGCGGTGGCGGCCTCGGCTCGAATCGCTGCGATGTCAGGCTGATCGGCTTGGACGATCTCGATGGTGTTGGGGTCGGTGCCAGCTGCAAGGGCGGTGCGCAGTTCGGCCGTGGTTTTGACGGTGGTCATGGTGTTTGTCCTTGGGAAAGTAGTGGCCGGCTTGGCCAGTTCAGTGATCAGGGATTCCAGCGAGCCCACCCGGTGAGCCAGGCCGTGCTTGACGGCGTCGGCACCGACGCGGATGCCGCCGTGGTCGCCCATCTCGGGCACCTTCTCGGCCGCTACGCCGAGGTTGCGGGCAACCTTGCCCACGAAAACGTCGGCCATCGCGTCGATGGTCTCGCCCATCTTGGCGCGGCCTTCCTCGGTGCCGAGGTCAGGCCGCTTGTTTGGCGCGTTGCGACTGACGATCTGGTAGCGAGTGCGACCGGTCTTCTTCTCGTCTTCGATCACAGCCTCGACAACGACGCCGATGCTGCCTGCCAGGCTGGCCTCATCAATGACGATCTCGCCTGCCGCCGAGGCGATCCAGTAGGCCGCGCTGGCTCCGATGCCACCGATGTAGGCAACGATCCGCTTGCGATCCCGGGCTGCGAAGATCATCTCGGCCAGTTCGTTGATGCCCGACGCGACGCCACCAGGACTGTCGATGTTGAGCACTATCGACTTGACCTTGGGGTCATCCAGCGCACGCTGAATGTCGGTCGCAAGGATTTGGGTGCTGGTGGCGCCGCTGATCTCGGTAAACAGGTTGGCGTACCGGAAAATCGGGCCGGTGATTGGAACCACCGCAACATTGCCGCGCATGGTGACTCGCCGGGTTTCATCCAGCCGCTCGCCGCGCTTGGTTGCCAGCGCCACCGGATCGCCCATGCGGTCGGAGATGGTCAGCAGGTTGTCCAAGGCGTCGGGCATCATCAGCCAGGGCTGCGATGCAGCCAGCTCAAGTGCTCGAGGCATGCTTATTCCTCTTGGGGTTTAGGGTCAGGTGGGGACTCAAGCCCACCTTTTGGCAGAGCCTGTATGTTGTGCTCGCGCCGGTAGGCAACCTCTCGGGTACGCTGACGGATCACTTGCTGCCAGGGCTCTCCGGTCATGGCCGCCGTTTCCAGCGTCTCGTTGCTCACGCCGATCTCGATGCGTTTGCCCGCTGCATTGGCTTCCTTGAGCTCGTCAATCGCGCCACGGGCCGGACCAATCCAGATTGCCTGGCAATAGGCCTTGCGCTTGGCCGAGTCGTTGTAACCGGGCAGATCCACCAGGCCTCTGGCCACAGCCTCGTCGATCACCAGCTCGCGGCTTGGCTGGCAGAAGTCACAGGCCAGCCACCAGCGGCGCAAGCTATAGAAGCGCCAAGCCTGCAACATGGCTGCCCGGGCTGCGCTGTAGCTGCTGCTGTAATGCAACAACAGTTCCTCCAGCGGCAGCTCCAGCGCCGCGCCGATTTCCTTCACGACTGCGGTGAAAAACGGATCGAACTGCGCGTTGGGCCTGCTGGGGTTGGCGATCATCGGTTCCTCACCCACGCCCAGGTCAACGATGGCCCCCTCGCCCAGCGCAATTGCACCGTCGGAGGTGTCATCACCGCCTGGTTGCTCTTCTGTCAATGCGGACATGGGCAGGTTGTTATTGTTGAAGTTGTCGCCCTTCTTGATGAACACGGTGAACATTGCCGATATCACCGCCGCCATCAGCTCGGCGCTGCTGTAACGCTCCAGCTTCTGCAGTGGCTCAAGAACCGGTGACAGGTAGGGGGCGCCGCGCTTCTGCCCAGGCCGCTCTTTGTCAGCCATGACATGTAGCACCCGACGACGCCCGGTTTCAGCACCGAACACCGTCAGCCGCTCCCATTGCAGCGACTTGCCCAGCACATGCTCGCCCGGGTAGCCGGTGCATACGTGGTAAGCCACTGGCGCCCCCAGTCCGTCGAACTCGACGCCCTCTACTAGGTCCGCCCGGTCCATTCCGCCGTTCGGGTTGCCTACGCGGTCCGACTCGATCAACTGCAACCGCGTGCTGAAGATGCAACCAGGCCGCTCCTGATCGGGGCTGGCAACAAATACGTCACCTGCAACCATCGACGAGACAAGCACCAGAGCCTGTAGTTGGTAGTGGTTGAGCGATGCTTCGGCATCGCACTCACGTGGGTCATCGGCGTACAGCGACCACAGACGGTCCAGTTGGCCGTTGAGCTGCTCTGCCTCTTCTTCAGTCAAGCCCAACGCTTCATGGTCGACCTGGGCACGGCAGACGAGCCCGGTACCCACGACGTTGGTGCGCAATCGGGTAATCGCCGCGCGGGCGATCAAGTGATTGCGCATCGCATCGCGGGAGCGGGCCACCAACATGCGGCGCTCGCTATGGTTAAAGTCACGCCGAGGGCTACCTAGGCCAGGAATCCAGCTGGCAACGCTGCGCAGTACCCGGGAGGCGCCACGCCAGCGGGTTTCGACGCCACCGCCACCGCCCTGGGCGACGATCTGCTGCCCCTCGACTGAAGCTCTGGCCACACGAATAGCTTCGGTCATCAACTGCTCGGCAGCCGAATCCCGTTTTCGGAACGGCCACATGGTCAGATCCCCACGTAGGAAACGCGGTTACGGCCACGGCCCTGCCGGGCCGCCGTCTCTGCGGCAACCTCGGTTGCATACTGTTTCTCCAGCAAGCGCAAGCTGTTCAGCTCAGCCAACTGGACCTCTCGATCCTGTCGACGCAAGCGTTGCCCGTTTTTCAGGACATTCGAGATCGCCGCCCGGACCTCGTCGAGACGTTGTTGTGCATCTGTCATGGTGAACCTCGGTTAGCTGACGCGGCTCCGAGTGCCTCTGCCACGCGCTACCGCACGGCGGGGAACCGGCGCCACCGCCTGCTCAGTTGTGAAGAGGGTGGGCTGAAGCAGTTGCTGCTCCAGCTGGTCCCATTCGTGATCACGCAGCAGGTGCGTCTTCAGGCTGCGAGCCGCATGCAAGGCGTACACCTCGCAGTCCAGCGCTTCGTTGCGCCGGCCTGCTTTTTTCTGCCAGACCATCTTGCTGGGGTTACGCGGGTGCGGCGCCAGCACCTCGTTGGTCACCTGCTCGTAGTAGTCCGAGCGGATCTCGCTGTACCAGTGCATCCGGCCCGGCCCTGCCCCCTTGAGCTTCATCCGGCCATCGATAAGCGTCTTGGCCTTGTGGGTACCCACGATGAAAACGCGCAGGCCGTACTTCGAGGCCTTGGTGTTGTCCTGGCTGGTGTCTGCAGACTGGGCTGGCTTAGTAAAGATTTCCCGGTCCCGGCTGTCGATGGACGCGCCCTTGATCGCCATGATGTTGAAGCGCTGGCGATCTCGAACGTAGGTGTACACCGCATCGCTGGTGTTACCGTCAGAGCTGTCGATGCTGACTGCTGATACGGCAAGCTGCGCACCGCTTTCGGTGGGTATGGGTGTCGCGATGACCTTGTCCAGCTCAGTCCACACCGGGTCGTGCGGATCGATGGGGTTGCCTGGTAGCTCGCCCCAGTACAATCGCCAGGACTCCTCGCCCCTCCCCCAACCAACCATGACCAGGGCGAGACGATCACCCTGAACGTCGACGCCGACCGTGACCAGCAGCGTGCCCTTCGGGGCCGTCAACTCGGCATAGGGCTCGGCGCGCTTCTCCAGCTCGTCCGTCTTGGGCGCGTCGCTCTTGTACTCGTAGCTCTCACCCATTGAGCTGTTGGTGAAGGCAATCATCGGACCGATGTTGCCCAGCCGCGTGGCGTATTCCGCCTGCAGCTTCTTCTCCATAAGCACCTCAAATCGAGAACCGTGGAACTTGGCATAAAGCTCGTTGAGGATGTATCCAGCGATACCGCGAAACTCTGCCGTAGCCTCCCAGCGCCCATGCACCAGGTTGGCGTTCTTCTGATGGTCGTCCCATATCTCGCCGCAGTGCGGGCACGCGTAATAAGCCGTTTCCGGGCGACGCTTACCGTACACCTCGTGGAAGTAGTGCTCGTCCTCGTCACAGTGCAAATGGTCGAAGCTCAGCGCGTGCGACTGACCGCAACCGTGACACGGGACCAGACCCACGCGCTTGTCGGAAAGCTCAAGCTCTGCGTCGATGGCCGACAGGCCCTTGATGGTAGGAGTGCCCCCGATGATGATTTTCGACCGCCGGAACGTCTTGAGACGCTCTTTTGCCAACTTGATGCTGTCCCCCTGCCCCCGCAGGTTCAGGTTGCAGTCATCAGGCTCTTCGATGGCGACCCGTGGCACTGGCGTGGACTTCACGCTGGCCGGGCTGTTGGAGCCCACCATTTTCAGGAAGCCGCCGGGGAACCGCTTGAAGTCCTGGCGCTGTTGCAGCTTGCGACTACGCAGGTCGACCTTCTTCCGCAGCCGCTTGGTCGCCTCAATCATCGGCTCCAGCTTTTCCGCAACGTACTGTTTGGCCGCTTCTGCCTTGGGGAACAGGATCAGAATCGGCGTCGGGTCGAGATCGATCCACTTGCCGATGGCATTACCCAGCACCCCCGAAGTCCAAGCTACCTGGGCCGACTTGCGCCCCACGATCTCGAACACGTTCGGATCGTCAAGCGCCTCAAGCGGCCCACCTGGCCAGATCAGGTGCGGGGTCATGTCGAAGCGATACTTACCTGGTGCAGCCGACTCCTCGGGAGCGAGCCACCGAAATCGGTCTGCCCACTCGGCAATGGTCATTCTCGGCGGGGGCGCCCACTTGCGGCAGACGCGGCCCATGGCTTTACTCGCCGTCTTCTTCAGAGCCCTCCTCGTCGTCCGACTCGTCAGAATCCCCAGCGAGATCGTCGTCCTCGTCATACTCGGACAACCTCCTCAGTATTGATTCGATGGGCTCGCGGATCAGCTGGTCATCGACCTGCACGCCGTACTTGGCCGACAAGGTCGCCGCCAGCTCATCAGGGAAGGTATTGAGCAGCTCGATCTTCGCGGCGGTGATCACCGCTTCGAAGCGCTCAACCATTTCGGCCTCGATCACGACCTCACCCAGCTCTCGGGCCAATGCGATTTCTTCGCGGTCACCACGCAGGCGGTCGAGGCGGTCACGTGTCGATTCCTTCTTGCCGTTCAAGGCGGCCTGGCGCATCAGCCACTCAATCACCACCTGGGTGTCGTACTGGTTTTCGTTGCCACGGCCCACGCCGAACTCGATTACTGGCATGCCGTCCTTCTGCCAGCGGCTCAGGGTCCGCTCATCGCGACCGATGATCTCGCCCAGCTCAATCTTGCTGACTGTCTTGCCCATCACTAAGTCCTTGAAAAGACGGACATCCCTGCAGGAATTTCAGCTGCAGGAAAACCGCGAGTCTGCGCACCCGTGTAGGGGGCGGCCCCGGGGGAGGACCCAAAAATCGAAGGGCGCCGCACGCCCCAGTCCCCGGTGGGGATCACTGCCCCGCCTCGCCGCCGGCCGGCGGCACCTGCCCCAGTCCCAGCCGCTTGGCGGCCCAGCGCATGTAGAGGTTGATAGCGACATCGGCACCGGCCATCGCAGCCAAGCAACCAACCGCTGCTGCCGCCCATACCGAAACGCCGAGGGCGTACAGCAGCATGTTGGTCGAAAGACCGCAGGTAACGCAGGCACCAGAGCGCAACGCCAACCGGCGAATCAGCCCCCAACCGCGAGCGCCCGCCATATCCGCCCGCCACATCTCTCCCGAAACACCGCCGACCAGGGACAGCACGATCACCATCCAGATCGGCAGTTCGGCTAACGTTTGTTGCTCGCTGTTCATGTAAGCCTCATTGGCAAAGCACGGCGCCGGAAAAAGAAAACCCCACCAGTTGGCAGGGTTCTCAATGCGCCGACATATCGGAGCGGGTCGCACAGCACAGTGCTTGTGGGGGAAGCGCCTAAGCGCACTTTTCATATCGTGGCGTCTTTTTACATGCCATCGGAAAAACCGAAAAGAGGTCATTTTCGGTACTCCGTCTTGACGCTACTTCGACGCATCCTCGGCGCACACTCGGCGCATTGTGAACCGACGAACGGTATGTCGTCTGTTTGGCCCAGATCGAGCCATCAGAATGGCCAGCACCTGTAGGTGCAGTGACTTGATCCAGTTCCGGTAAGTCCGGTCGGCACTCTCCGCCAGCCCGACCTCGCGCATTTGCTCACGGATGGTTGCCCCATGCAGATACCTGAAAGTGGCCAGTTTCGCCAGGGTTGCCCCGCGCTCGTCACGGCGGTCTAACTCCGCAACTGCTGCATCAATCTCCGCTGCTGAATGATCCAAACCCGCTCCACCAATAAGTACCCTCGCCCCGGCAACTCCGCCACGAGGAGCTGCGCCCTTCCACTCCATGATGCTGCCCATCTGACTACCCAATCCGGCCTGATGCCCGAGGAGTGCCCGCTGTTCCCCCCAGTGCTGCATCAGTCCCTCAACCATTTGTAGGCGCTCGGCTTCGTCATTCATGAGTCTGCTCTCCCAAGATCCCCAACCCAACACAAAAAACCGCAACCCAACACAAACCCAACACAGTTAAAACTCAATAAATTCAGTGCCTTATCAATAGGCGTGTTGAGTGTGTTGGGTTTGTTGGGTTTTTTAGTCCTCGCATAGGTTTTTTTATAGAGCCGTTGTGCCGAGAGAAATATTTCACGCGCACGCGTGCGCGTGCGCAAACCCAACACACCCAACACAGAGGTACGGGAAGCCTTGAAATTCGGGGGTTCAACCTGTGTTGGGTTACACAAACCTACCCAACACAAACCCAACACACCCAACACAGGGGCTTTTGGCTTCATGCAGCCACCCCCTTCACGTGCTCCCAAGCATCTACGTTCCACCCTGCAAGTTTCGCCTTGCTGCGCCAGGTGATAACGGCTTGCCCCAGCTCGGCCGCATTGAACGATGGGGGGAGGGAAGCATCGGGATCAGAGGGGAAGAAGAACGCCGCAAATCGACGGTTGTTTCCGTCCGTCCACGGAATCGAACGCGTCTTCTCCACCGTTGCGCTGAGCATCAGTGAGAACTTCGTCTGACTCATTGAGTGCTCTTTGTTACGCGAACACCATTCAATGAACAACGCGTACAAATCTGTAGCGAGGCAGCAACCCCAAAGACCTCGTCCAAGCTCTCCAGTTTGCCAGAGATTCAGGAAAGTTTGCCATGCTGTTCGGCTTAGCGCGACCAGACGTTGTCTCGCCTCCGTCTTCGGAGGGCGAGTACGCTGATTGAAATCGCCGAGGTCGAGCGCGAGCAGCCAGCCGTAAAGCGCCGCTACACCACCGTTGGCCAACTCCCGGCCTATGGCCTTTTGGCGCTCTACCGGCAGCGTCTGCAACGGCCACATCACCAGCATACGACGATCATCATCACTGATAGGCCAAGGCATGATCTCGTTGCTCAGGAAGACCGCATTCATGTGGTTGGCTTCTTCCCATCCATTGATGAACTTAGACTCCATGCGCACGGTCTTGCCAGTGATCATGTGCTTGATCTTACCCACTTGGTTGTATCGCTGGTCGCGGCTGACGACCTCCTCGAATACAGCCCACAGTTTGCGGCTCTGCCAGGCGTTGAAGCTACCTTCCAACTGCGTCTGCCCAACAGTCGCAGAGTACTGGCCGTACAACTGGCCGAAAACATCCGCAAACAGCAGGCTCTTGCCCGATCCCTCCATGATGGAGTGCATTAGCACTGCTGTATCCATCTTGGCCCCCATATTCTGGAGCGGATACGCCAACCAATTCGTCAGCCAGCCCAGCGCTTCCTCATCATGGTTGCAGAGGAACGAGATCAACCAGCGCAGATTCTCGCAGGCTGCATCATCACGCACCGGCTCCAGAGGCAACCCTTCGAAGGTGTTGATGTAGATGTTGGGATCCTTGGTCATGGTAGGATCGAACACGATATGGTCGACGTCCACCACGCGGCGATCCTGGCTGTTGAGCCACCACTTGTAATCTTCCCCCATCGCCATTTTCACGGCGCCTTCGGCGATACGGCGTTTCTTCTCTCTGTCCCAAACGTCCTTGGTACCATCGATGTACACGTATCGCTCGATTGGGTCGAGCTTCAGTGCACCGCCTTTCTTGGCTGAGAGACGACGAACCTGATCAAGCTCCTGGGCTTGCTCGGGCGCGATCAACTTCTTGTCGGTACGCTCCATCCACTCCTTCGCAAGCGGCTTGCCTATAAGAGCTTCGAAGCCGCCACGCTTCATTGGCTTCGCCTTGTCCATGTCCCAGACGTTTGTGGTCCCCTCGACTAGGGCGAAGCGGCGCATTGCGGTGGCAATGTCCATGGTACTTCCCCCCTCCCCCCCGTTGACCGAGGAGGCGGCCGCGCCGGGCTCGCTTGTCGCGGGCGTCGCGTGGCGGTGCACCTCTTCGCTTGTCAGTCCATCTTCAAGGTGGCCAACAGGCTCATTAGCCGATGGGGCTTGGGTTAGCTCTCCAATGGGCGGAGGGGCCGGCGGTCTAGACTTCGCATCCAGCCCTAACATTCGCGCCGCCGCTTTGGTGGCCTCTCGTTGGTTGCCGTCGTGCACAAGGATGCAGTACACATCGAAGGCATCATTCTTGTGACCGTTAGCCAGCGGATCTGAGCTGTGGTGCGAATAAAGCTTGCCCTCCGAGATCGTCACACCAGGGTCACCACTGCTGCTGTGAGGGCAGAGCCACTTGCTACCAATGCGCTTGTAGCCGTGCCCCTCAATCAAAGTAGCGATATCGTAGGTTCGGTTGAACTCAGGAATGACTTCAGGCAATGAACTACCTGACGGCGCAGTGGCTGGACGAGGGTGCGGGGACGGTTGGGAGTCCGCCGGAGCCGACTTAATAGCCCACGGGCAAACCGCGAGCGCCTGGGGCTTGAGCTGGTCCCAATTTAGCCAGATGTTCAACAGCTCGGCGGGCAGATCAGGAAGGCCGGCGGCAGATGGCGGTATGCGCCACGTGTACGGCTGACCGGTGCCTGGGTGAATGGACGGCGGCAGAACGTCTTGCACAGCGCCACCACGTAGCTCGAAAACGGTGATTTTCTTAAAAGGCTCAGTCGCCATCTTAAGAGCCGCCTCGCGTGTCGCGTCACCAGCATCCTTCGCCGCCACCATTTGAACAGTGAGCGCTTTCAAGATCGAACCATCCGGGTCGGCCTGGTTTGGCCACGCCAAAGAGCGCCGGCTCAGCTCAACCCCATCCGGCACCCGAAACATCACACGGAAACGCGCAGGGTTACCTACGGCGGTTGGGTATGCAGCTGCGAGCGCCTCCAGATCCAGCCCAAAGGCCTCGCGCAAAGCAATACGGGACAGCGCGACATCATCCACATCAAGCGAACAAACACGACTGGGGCCGAGTACAACACCAAGGTTGTGATCGGGATGCTCCAACCAGAACGCCTCTGCAGCGTCTGCATCGGTAATATAGCCGTCAGGGGTATTCCAAGCCTTACCTTTTGGTCCTTTTTCGCCCGGCTCAATGGGCACCAGGGCGAGGCCAAAGGTTTCGATGTAACGGCGCGCCCATCCGGCCGTAGTTGCGACTGGGCGCTCACTCATCGACGGCGCTCCCGCAGCTCCTGGCAGTCGACGCAGGAATCGCAGCCCTCGACGGTCTGCTGTCGAGCCAACGGAATCGGCTCGCCGCAGTCGTCGCAAAACTGTGCGCTCGGCTTGCCAGGCAGACGCGCAAGGCGCTGCAACGACAGCTGGAGAAAGTACTCGACCTGATCATTCGCGAAATCGACTGCATCAGCCATTGACCTGGTCCTCCATAGCCTGACGCGCACCTGACGTAATCGCCAGCACCTGGCGGATAACATCCAGGCCACACGCCTCAAGCTTCTGCACTTCGTGCAGCTCCCACACGTTGTCAGCAGCACCTTCGTGCATGCTGCTCACGAACTCAGCAGCTTCCTTCAGCAAAAGGCCAACCGCTTTCAACTGCTCGTTGGTTGCAGGGATCGGGCACGGTCGGTACCAAACTACGCCGGCCGCACGCCCCAAAGCGTCGAGGACACGTCGGTCTGCGGTCCACTGCAGCACCTCTTCCAGCTCGTCTGGGGTGAGCCAGCGGCGTTCTTCGTCGTGCTTCAGCTTTTTCTGGAGAGCGTCGAGATCCATACCCATCTCAAACGCCAAGCGGGTGATCCCACCCTTATAATCGCGACCGGCGCGGTAGAGCGCCTGCTTGAGGGATAGTGCCGGCCCTACTCCCGGCAGAGTGTCGATACGACTCATAAACCGTTAAACCTCGATTAACGGTGTAGTCACAGAGGTAAGTACGCCCTATCCTGTGAATACGACCGAAGTGCTGTGCTTTGCGTGCTGTGCGGGCATTTCACGCGGTTCTAGTCATCCGGCGAATCTTGTGGTGAGAGGCAACCGGATGGCGGGTAAAACGGCGCTCTGCGCCGTGCTTGCTGAGCTAGGAATTCTTGTGGTGAGAGGCCCTAGCTCAGCAGTCCTTACTTAGGCTGCTTTTCAGCGACCTTTTTTTGCTCTTCATAAAACTGCTCAATAGCCTTGCCGATCTCATAGCGGACGGCCGCGCCTTTGGTTGCTCGGTAGATCGTTGGCTGTGTGACACCGACTCGATCTCCGATCGCACGCTGCGAAAACCCCAGATCAGTCAGTTTTTGAAGCATCTCTTGAATGGTCATTGCACCCACCGATGCGTTATCGAATTGGAATGATAATACCCAAGCGAATTGATGCGAGCAATACAATTCCGATACGCAAACGAATCAGAGCATAGGCCGTGATAGGAAAGCGCGTAGCACAGCGAATGCATGAACTGCAGTGGTCTGAAGGGGAATTGGGAAGACGGTCAGGGGTACCGCAGCCGACCATCCACCGAATCCTCACCGGCACCTCTGCAAGCCCACGCCAGGCGAACGTCGAAAAGCTGGCGAAAGCCTTGGGCGTCACCAGCGAGTGGCTTTGGAAAGGCGGGGAAGCGCCTGAACTCGTTATCGGCCCCAACTCCAACATCGAACCAGGACCACGTATTCGCGGATTTGTACCGCTGATCTCATGGGTACAGGCGGGAACGTGGTGTGAAATGCAGGATGTTCTCGAACTGCAGGATGTAGAAAATTGGTTGCCTTGCGCTGTATCTCATAGCAACGCGACATTCGCCCTGAGAGTCCGAGGCCTATCAATGTTCAACCCACATGAGCGGCGCTCGTTCATGGACGGCGACATCATCTTTGTCGACCCGAACAAGGATTATGAGAACGGCTCCCTGGTAATCGCCAAGCTCGCAGACAGCAAGGAAGCCACGTTTAAGCAGTTGGTGCTGGAGGGGCAGCGCAGATTTCTCAAGCCACTGAACCCATCTTGGCCTGACCCAATTATTGAGCTGCCCGAAGACGCTTCGATCTGTGGTGTAGTGGTTTCCAAGCTGGAAATCTTCTAACCACACCGCCCATACGATCAATACGAATTGGTATTGACCGTATAAATTCGTTTGAGTATTGTCTGGACCGCTACCCTCTCACCACCGAGGTCCAGATATGCCAACTGCACAGCACAGGAACGGGTGCAAGATCTACTTGCACCCCACCTCCTGCACCCACCCCGCCATCGTGGAAGCGTTTCAACGCTCGACCGGTCTGAAAGTGATCGTCTCCCCTGGGGGCAACGTCCGCGCTGTCCCTGACGGGAGTGCGGCATGAGCGAATTCACCATCAATCTACGCCGCGTGATGCTGCTGGAGCGCACGCTGGAGAATGGCGGGAACACCACCTGCCCGCTGCGGCGTCCCGAAACAACTGTCGACGCTCACATTCAGGTGGAAAACGACTGCCGCGATCACCACCTGCAAGTGCGGTTCGGCCCCTATACGGGCTCAATAACCCTGCGCCGTGGTGACCCCACTAAGTACATGTCCCTGCGCGATTTCCTGCAGGACGTAGCCAATGGCCGAACAGAGTCGGGCTTACAGACCCAACGCGCTATCGCCTTGATGGAAGCGCTGGATTGCGTGAGCGATGTTCTCCCGGAAGGCCTACGCGCCTTCATCACCCCCACCACCGACCAAAAGCAACCGTTTGGGACCGTTGTCACCAACGACCAGGGCGAGATCCGCGCGACGGCGTACGGCAGCTGTAAGTACACGCTTGCCGAAGCGGTGCGCGCCAAGCTCGGCCGACTCCCAGTGGGGCACGGGGAGCACCCATGACCGACACGCTTCGCCAGTTGCGCAATGAGTGGACAACGCCCTGCCCGACATTGACTGCCGTGCGGGAGCGCTACTTCCCGCACATAAAGACAGATCGCCGGTTCAAGGAGTTGATCAACGCCGGAAAGATTGGGCTGAAGCCCACAAAGCTGCATCACTCAGCCCGAGCGCAGTACGTGATCTACCTGCACGAACTCGCCGACTACCTCGACACCCAAGCGAAGAAGACGGCGTAACAGAGGCGGCCCCGGCCATCAGGGGCAACGTATCAGCACCAGGCCACCACCACACTTCAGGCCGGTGCTGGACACTTCGGAGCACAGCACATGCAACCTCATCAACAAGTACTCGCCCTGGGCATCCTGTGGTTGGCCACCCTGACTGTTCTGCCCTTCCTGTTTGCGAAAGCTCGCCATCGCGCCTTCAACCGAGGCCTGCACACCGGCAAACAGCGCCTGAAAGCCGATCTGAAATTGCAGATCAAAGGCCTTCAAGACGACTTGGACGAAGCCCGGATCCAGACCGAGGCGGACCAGCGCAAGCATCACCTTGCTGTCGCACACCTCAAAGGCAGCATCCGCGAGCTGGAAGCCCGGATCATGTCCTACACCGGGTTGGCAGTGACCAGGGCAGATTACGAGCTGCTCATCAGCGCTATCGAAACACTGAATCTGACTGAGCGGACCCTGAATGCAATGAAGGCAACCCAACAGGCATCACTCGCCGGCTTGCAAGCTACCCGATTGGGAGGTCTGGCTAAACGGATTCACACCCAACTGCGTGAAGCCCCAACCAGTGACGCAAACGCGGAGGAGGCAGCATGAGCCAGCACGACGATCCCGTACCGGCCGCGAAACCCAACGAAGCCGCGTGGCTCGGCCAGGCCGGGCTGTACCGCACTCGGTTTGACGCCGTGTGCAACTTCGAGCAGTCCGTCACGGCAGTTTCCGTCGACGAGCTATTCGAGCTTGCCAGTAAACAGGTAGTTAGCCAGCTCATTGACCGCTCCAAACTACCCAACCTGCGGGGACAGCATGAATGAGCTGGCTCTTTTCGCAGGTGCTGGTGGAGGGGTTCTTGCCGGCCACATTTTGGGATGGCGCACGATCTGCGCAGTTGAACGTGATGCCTACGCCGCACAAATTCTGGCGCAACGACAGAACGATGGAGTTCTGCCGCCTTTCCCAATTTGGTCTGACGTGCGCAGTTTTGACGGTCAACGCTGGCGAGGCCTTGTTGATGTCATTTCTGGCGGCTTCCCGTGCCAAGACATATCTAGTGCAGGTCCCGGCACTGGAATCGAAGGCTCTCGCTCTGGACTTTGGAAGGACATGGCTCGAATCATCAGCGAAATATTGCCCGAAGAGGTCTTCCTGGAGAACTCACCAATGCTTGTGGGACGAGGACTTGCCATGGTCGTTGGTGACCTTACCCAGATGGGGTACGACTCGGAATGGTGTCTTGTATCAGCGGCGGATCTCGGAGCGCCCCATAGACGTGAGCGCATCTGGCTCCTTGGAAGGAGAAACGACGCGCCCCCTCCAACACTGGCCAACTCCTGTCGCGAGCATGTCCAAAGGCTCGTCACCCAATGCACTTCAACGCAGATCGGGCGCCAACCGCTCAAAAGATCGCTTGGACCATACGGTAATGGCCCTTCACGGTGGCCAACTGAACCCGGACTGGGTCGAGTGGCTGATGGGGTGGCCTTCAGGGTGGACCGCCTTAAAGCCCTTGGAAATGGTCAAGTTCCACGAGTGGCAGCAACAGCATACCGCGGCCTACGTTCAGGGGATTGGTCGCACCGCTTTGGTAGCGACCATGAGTCCCGTGGGCACAGACACTGACAGCCCAAATCAACCAGGCCATGCTGATAGCGCTTCATTAGGGAGAAGCAAATGAATACGGCATTTATGTTGATGGCGCAGTACAACGGACTCGCGATCATCCCAATTGATCAGGTGTGCACTGACTACTTCACACATCTAACGCCTGAAATGTTTCAACGCAAGGTGCTGACCGGCCAGATTCAAATACCTATCACCAGACTTGAGGCAAGCCAGAAAAGCGCTAAGGGAATCCACCTCGCTGACTTGGCTTTATACCTAGACCTACAACGAGACGCTGCGCGCAAAGAATGCGCACAGCTAAACAAATCCTTTTAAAAATGACCCAGCTTTAAATCTGCCGGGTAATAAGACAAATCAAACACAAAAAACACGCAGCCAAAAACGGATCAGGGCCGCCGAAGGATAAACTTATTACCCAGCACAGAAATCCGACGAGCATGCTTCTGGAGCGTCAATGCAATTTCGCACGACTCAAGAAACTTATGTATCTCATGGCACGCCTGATAAATATTACTTTCAAGCACAACAACCTCACTCCCGAGTTGCTTTCTTGCCTCATCAACATCAATTACGAAATTATGATCCTTATAATGGTTAGTAAAATAGTTCGCAAGTTCTTGCGACGACTTCCGCCCAATCACAGGAGTAGCAGGCATATCCGTTTTTTTAGAGTCGAGCAAACTAATGGCGTATTGACTGTATGATTCTGCAATACGGTCGTAATGACCCAGCGCTTGGACATCCATGCCACTACCAATTAAGTATTTGGCGAGCATATCCGAAGCACCAGGATACTTCTCCGCTAACTGTGCGATTTTGTCTAAGGCACTAGAAAACGCGAGAGCGGGATACTCGTTAATCTGCGGGTCTATAGGGCCAAGCTCACTCATTGCGCCCATGTGGATTTCATCTGCTCCTAATGAGAGCAATGTAGCCGCTGATTTCGCCTCACCTGGAACACACACCAAAAATTTTGAGGTCGACTTGCGCCTACAAAGCTTACTGATCAGATAAGCAGGCTCCACCTGGCCGCCCGGACTTTTCAATACGAGCAAAACATTTTTTTTTGAATCGCAGTCGAGCAACCTTTGATAAACCGCACTAGCGTGAGTTCTATTAATGAGGGTATGATCATATAAGAAAACAACCTCATAATCATCAAGGACAGCATGAGAGTCGATGATCGCAAACACTTCTTGTTCGATCAATTCTATCAGATTCTCGCCTTCCAATCCCTTCTTAACCAAGGCGGTGACGGAAGGACTTTTCCAGGCCTTGCGCGCTTGGCTAGCTTTCGCCTTGGGTCGAAACTCGGAGATTTCTACAACCCCATCAAGCCCCTCGGCAGCGGCGCTAGCAGCAGCATCATCGGCATTCTGCGGGTCACTACTCTCACGTAGCTTGCTATGAACCGATTGTACGAATTCTTTGATGAAGTCATTTAGAGGCATCGGCCCGACGTTGAGGGATTCTCCTTCGCCATGCGACGCCTCACCGCCAACCTCTGATTGCGAACCCTGGGTTGGGATGCCCTCAGACAGGGGGGCTTCACCCTCTCCCGCTGAGCCGGACCGTTCACGGGCAGGCTTTTCAGGCAGGTTCTCTAAATCTTCACTAGGTGTGTCTATGGTCACCCGTCGGCCCTCAACGAAAAAAATTGCCAACGCATCAATTTTGCACCATCATGGTGTGCATGCATATGGCCATCATTGTGCCGCCCTTAGAGGAGAAATTCAATGTCCCGCATGAGCGTGAATCTTTCACCAGAAATGGAGTTGTTGGTTGAAGAGACGGCCAAACGAGAGGGAATTTCTAAAGGAGAGGTCATCCGCCGGGCTTTTGCGCTTTTTAAAGTCGCAGAAACGGAGAAGACTAAAGGAAGATTTCTAGCAGTGGTTCGCGAGAACGATGATAACGAACCAGAAATACTAGGAAGGATTCTAGGTCTTTGACAATGAAGCCGGACAAAGAAAAGTTTTCACTCGACGACCAAGATGTTGGCGTGTCCGAGTTCAACATGCCTGAAGCCAAAATAAACCTTGCCAGGTGGATTTTGGCTTCATTTTTCGTTTTGATCCTTCTAGCTTTCGCAACTACCCTGCTGCCTGATACCGCCATCAACGCTCGCAGTGGAAAATTCGTAGAAAGCATTTTCCAAAGTATTGTACCAATGGCCTCGATGGTAATTGGTTATTACTTTGCAAAGGATTAGCCATGGCTACCTATCTCATAATTTACGAAACCCAATCTGAAATTACGCAAAAAATTCTAGATGGCCTAATTAAAAACCTCGGCGAATCGATGCAGATTACGAGTAATCTTTGGGCGCTCAAAACCGAGATCCCCGCCAAGGAACTCAGAAACAGCTTGCGTGATCAATTATCAAACAAAGACAGATTAATGGTCGTCAAGTCAGGCAGAGAAGCCGCATGGTATAACTCTTTGTGCCCCAACAATTGGATTGTGGACAATTTCTAATGCACTGACAGAGCCCATGCCGACTTGGTCGGCATGGGTTCTAAGCCATCCAATTTCATTACGATCAGCTACGTGAAGTTATAATACATAACTTCATCGCGACATATGGCAGCTACCCCCATCCAATCAGCATGCCCGAGCACCTAACACCACTTTTGAACAAACGATCTTATCGAACCATCTCCAACACTGATACCGATCATCTCGTCCACGCAAATGCGTATAACGCCGTAGCGAATTCCAATCACGATGGCCGGACACACTTGAAACTCTAGGTATATCCCAATCCATTTCAAACAGTCGGCTAATCCCTTCGTGACGCAGGTCGTGAAAGTGTAAATCGTCGATACCTTTCATCTTGCACGCTTTGGCCCAAGCAGTACCGACAGAGTCAGTGTTGTAAGGGAAGATTTCAGGACATTCACGCGGCATGCTCTGTACGATCTGCCATGCTTCATCTGGCAAATGACACCAGACATCGTTACCAAGCTTCTGACCAGGGTTTTTCATATCCCTAACTTTTACCGCCCGGCGGTGCTCATCTAGGTCATCCCACAATATTCGCGTAATCTCGTCCATTCGTCTCGTCGAAAAGATCGCGAACGCCACCACCTTGGGCATATGGATGACTGACGGCCTGCGCTGTAGCATCTCGAAGAAGTGCTCCATCACCTTATCAAGCTCATCCAATGTAGGCCTGCGGTCTCGCTCGCGACTCCTCATGTTGTAACCAAACTTCTTCAGAACGAGCCGAGCGTCGGGCATTGCCAGCGGATTGATCTCATACCCCCAAGCCGCCCTGGCCAAGGACAGAACCGAACCCAAGTGAGCCAGATCATTGCCCGCAGTCTGAGGTTTTACCGCTCCCCCCTCGGACCCCATACGCCAAAGCGCATAATCCACCAGGAGCTGCTGGCTGATGTCCGAGTCGATCTTCTCCCCCAAGTAACTTTTCTTGATTGCATTGAGAGTTAGCCGCTTGGTTTCACCGAGAGGCCGGGCTTTCTCCGCCTCGATCAGGTAGCGCTCGATCATCTCCTTGACCGTGTGCCCCTTGCGGCTGGCCCGCTCGATAGCACCAGGTACCGCCAATTCGGTCTCTCGTCGCTTCGCCCAGGCTTGAGCGGCCTGCTTGCGGGCGAATGTCTGAGCTTCTTGGTAAACTATGACACCCTTTTTCTTGAGGCGGATCTGGACGGTGTAGCTAACCGTCCCATCGGCCTTTTTCCTTGCTCTGATCGTTGCCATGATTTTCGGTGGTACAAGCATGGTTGGCGGTGGTACATCGTACCACTGTCACACCAAAAACGCCCCAAAACCCCCAAAAACGGCACCAAAATGCGTAGACCAGAATGCCCCTAGAATCAGCCTCAAAGCCACAAACCACGCGCCCTGAGCCGTCACGCCGCTTCAGCGTTGCGCCCATGATGGACTGGACAGACCGCCACTGCCGGTTTTTCCTGCGCCTGCTTTCCAAAAACACCCTGCTCTACACCGAAATGGTCACCACCGGTGCCCTGCTGCACAACGACGCCCATCGTTTCCTGCGCCACGACGTCTCCGAGCACCCGCTGGCGCTGCAACTGGGCGGCAGCGTGCCGGCCGACCTGGCCGCCTGTGCCCGCCTGGCCGAGGAGGCTGGCTACGACGAGGTCAACCTCAACGTCGGCTGCCCGAGTGACCGGGTGCAGAACAACATGATCGGTGCTTGCCTGATGGCCCACCCGGCGCTGGTGGCCGATTGCGTGAAAGCCATGCGTGACGCGGTATCGACCCCGGTAACGGTGAAGCACCGCATTGGTATCAACGGCCGCGACAGCTACGCCGAGCTGTGCGACTTCGTCGGCCAGGTGCGCGAGGCAGGTTGCCGGAGTTTTACCGTGCATGCGCGCATCGCGATCCTGGAAGGGCTGTCGCCGAAGGAGAACCGTGAGATCCCGCCGCTGCGCTATGACGTGGCAGCGCAGTTGAAGGCGGACTTCCCGGACCTGGAGATCGTGCTCAACGGCGGGATCAAGACCCTGGCCGAATGCCAGGCACACCTTGAAACCTTCGATGGGGTGATGCTGGGGCGTGAGGCGTACCACAACCCTTACCTGCTGGCGGAGGTGGACCAGCAGCTGTTCGGCAGCGAGGCGGCGGTGGTCAGCCGCAGCGAGGCGCTGGCGCAGTTGCGGCCTTATATTGTCGCGCATATGGAAAGTGGCGGCGCGATGCACCACGTTACCCGGCATATTCTGGGGCTGGCCCAAGGGTTCAAGGGGGCGCGTCGCTTCCGCCAGCTACTGTCGGCAGATATTCACAAGGCGGCGGAGCCGTTGGCGGTGTTCGACCAGGCGGTGGAGCTGTTGCAGGGGCGGTAACCCGGCCCTGACAAGCGCCGCATTATCTGTGGGAGCGAGCGTGCACTGATACCAGTCAGTCAAGCGATTTGGGGCCGCTTTGCGGCCCATCGCCGGCAAGCCGGGCTCCCACAGGTACGGCGCAGACCCTCAAGATTTCGCGGTACCTGTGGGAGCGGGCGAGCCCGCGAACACCGGCGCAGCCGGTGCCAGCCTCCGCGTTGAATTCTTCGCGGGCACGCCCGCTCCCACAAAAGCCGAGTGGTCGTCATGACACCGCACGCCGTTTTTGTGCATGCGGAACCTCGGGGCCGCTTGCGACTCGAATCTTCACCTTTCGCACCGCGCTTCGCGGGCCCTTGAGTGGCCGTCGGGGCTCGGGTAATGTCGAGTCATTGCACAGGACAGAGCACGCCCATGACCTCCAAGCTGGAACAACTCAAGCAGTTCACCACCGTGGTCGCCGACACCGGTGACCTGGACGCCATCACCCGCCTGAAACCGGTCGATGCCACCACCAACCCGTCGCTGCTGCTCAAGGCTGCGGCCATCCCGGGTTACGCCGAGCTGCTCAAGCAGGTCAAGGCCGATGCCAAGGGTAATGTCGACCTGGCTTGCGACAAGTTCGCAGTGGCGGTGGGCTCGGGCATTCTCAAGGTCATCCCGGGGCGTATCTCCACCGAGGTGGATGCCCGCCTGTCGTTCGATGAACCCGCCCTGCTGGCCAAGGCGCGCAAGCTGATCGAGTTGTACGAAGCCGCTGGCGTTGGCCGCGACCGCGTGCTGATCAAGCTGGCCTCCACCTGGGAAGGCATCCGCGCCGCGGAAAAGCTGGAGAAGGAAGGCATCCAGACCAACCTCACCCTACTGTTCTCCTTCGCCCAGGCCCAAGCCTGCGCCGATGCCGGGGTGTTCCTGATCTCGCCGTTCGTGGGCCGTATCTACGACTGGTACAAGAAGAGCACCGGCAAGGAATACGTGGGCGCCGAAGACCCGGGCGTGCAGTCGGTCACTCGCATCTACAACTACTACAAGGCCAACGGCTACAACACTGTGGTCATGGGCGCCAGCTTCCGCAATATCGGCCAGATCGAACAGCTGGCCGGCTGCGACCGCCTTACCATAAGCCCAGAGCTGCTGCAGCAGCTCAGCGACGACCAAGGTAACCTGCCGCAGGTGCTGAAGCCGGGCAATGCCGGCGAGCCCAAGCAGCAGCTGAACGAAAGCCAGTTCCGCTGGGCCATGAACGAAGATGCAATGGGTACCGAGAAACTGGCCGAGGGTATTCGCCAGTTCGCGCGGGACCAGGAGAAGCTGGAGAAGTTGATGGCTGAAAAGGCCTGATACATTTCGGGTTTGCCTGACGGGCGGGAAGTGTTCAGCATTTTCCGCCCGTTTTGTTTTGCCGAGTCATAGTTGTGTATTTGTTTCTCGGACCTCTTCGCGGGCACGCCCGCTCCCACAGGAACCTCCACAGTGCTTGAAAGCGCCGCCATACCTGTGGGAGCGGGCGTGCCCGCGAAAGGGCCCGCATAGCCCCCCGAGCTGTCGATGACCTCCCCTACCCCATTGCCCCTCGTACTCGCCGGCCCGGTACTCCGCCGCCTGGAACCCCAGCGCCTGGCCATCTGGCTGGTCGCCACGCAACCACTGCAACCCGAATTCATCTTTCCGGCAAGCGAGGCCCGGGTCGATTGCCAGGTGGTCGCGGTGGGCCAGCACGCCTTCATCCACCTGCTGGATATCCACTTCGCCCAGCCACTGCCCTGCAACCAACTGCTCGACTATGACCTGCTCATCAATGGCCAGGGCATCGCCGACTGGGCGCCATACTTGCTCTACACCGGCACCCAGCGTCCAAGCCTGGTACTGCGCGATCGGCTCGACCACCTGCTGCATGGTTCCTGTCGCAAGCCGCATTTCCCGGCCGCCGACGGCCTGCTGTGCGCCGACCGCCTGCTGCAGGGCTGCGAAAAACCCGCAGAGCGCCCCGCCGTGCTGCTGATGACCGGCGACCAGGTCTATGCCGACGATGTCGCCGGCCCGATGCTGCGCGCCATCCACGGCCTGATTGCGCGCCTGGGCCTGTTCGACGAGCAACTGGAGGGCGCGGTGGTGCCCGACAGCCAGGCGCTGTACCAACACCCGGCCTGCTATTACCACCGCGCCGACCTGCTGCCGGCACAGGAACGCAACGAGACCCTGCGCGAGCGTTTTTTCGGCGGCAAGCGCAAGCCGATCTTCTCGTCCAGCAACGCCGACAACCACCTGGTAACCTTCGCCGAAGTCATGGCCATGTACCTGCTGGTGTGGTCACCGGTGCCCTGGCAACTGGTAAACCTGGACATGCCCAACGGGCTCACCGCCCCGCGTCAGGCCCGTTACCGGCAGGAGCTGCCGCTGATCCAGGCGTTTGCCGGCGACCTCGGCCAGGTAGCGCGGGTGATGGCCCACCTGCCGTGCCTGATGATTTTCGACGACCACGACATCACCGACGACTGGAACCTCTCGGCGCAGTGGGAAGAAACCGCCTACGGCCACCCCTTCTCTCGGCGGATCATCGGCAATGCACTGCTCGGCTACCTGCTGTGCCAGGCCTGGGGTAACGACCCGCAGGGCTGCAAGCCCTTGGTCGGGCAATGCCAGGCGTTGAACAGCCAGACCCAGGATGAGCTGATCGGCGCACTGCTGCGCTTCCAGGGCTGGCAGTTCAGCCTGCCCACCAACCCGCCCTTGCTGGTGCTGGACACCCGCACCCGCCGCTGGCGCAGCGAAAGCAGCCTGGCCAAGCCGTCCGGCCTGCTCGACTGGGAGGCGCTGAGCGAGTTGCAGCATGCACTGCTGGACCACCCGTCGGCGATCATCGTGTCGCCTGCGCCGATTTTTGGCGTGAAGCTGATCGAGACCGTGCAGAAGCTGTTCAGCTGGCTGGGCTACCCGCTGCTGGTGGATGCCGAGAACTGGATGGCCCACCGCGGTGCAGCGCAGGTCATTCTCAACATCTTCCGCCATTCGCGCACGCCGGGGCACTACGTGGTGCTGTCCGGCGATGTGCATTACTCGTTCGTCTATGAAGTGCTGATCCGCCACCGCCAGCGCAGCCCACACCTGTGGCAGGTGACCAGCAGCGGGATCAAGAACGAATTCCCGCGGCGCCTGCTGGATGTGCTCGACCGGCTCAACCGCTGGCTGTATGCACCGCGCTCGCCGCTCAACTGGTTTACCAAGCGGCGGGAAATGGAGGTGGTGCCACGTACGCCCAGCCATAGCAAGGCTGGCGAACGGTTATGGAATGGGGCGGGGCTGGGGCAGGTGTTCTTCGATGAACACGGGCGGCCGGCGCGGGTGTATCAGCTGGATGCGGGCGGGGGTGAGGCGACCGAGTTTACGCGGCGGGAGTGATCAGGCAGGTAATGCTTGTGTTGGCCTTGCTGGCCTCTTCGCGGGCACGCCCGCTCCCACAGGATCACCACAGGTTTCGAATGCAGTGCAGGGAGAGTGCATAACTCAAGGCTGATGCATAACCTGTGGGAGCGGGTTCACCCGCGAAGAGACCGGTACAGGCCGAAGATCAGGTCCGCTCCAGCGCACTGACCAGGTCATGGAAAGCTTCGCGGTTGGAATCGTTCAGGCCCATGAGGATCTTGTGCGCCTCCAGCACCTTGGAACGCACCACGTCTTCGTTCTGGTCCTGGGACGGCAGGTCGGTCAGGCATTCCGGGCACGGAATCGGGCGATCGACGATGTTGAACACCTGATCGAAGCCCATCGACTGGAGCAACCGGGAAATGTCCGGGTTGGTGGTAACCACGGTCGGCAACAGGCCCACCTTCTGGCGCGACAGGATCGACAGCTTGGCCAGCAGGCCCAAGGTAGTGCTGTCGATGCTTTCGGTTTCGGTCAGGTCGATGACAATCGCCGAGAAGTTCAAGGCGGTGAAAATCTTCTCGATCGTCGCATCCAGCGCCGAACACAGGGTCAGGCGCACTTCACCGACGAATTTCAGGACGAAGGTACCACTCTGCTCGGCGAACTGAATTCTACCGGTACTCATTGAAGGTTCCTGCTTAACACCAATAGGGCGATATCATCCGGCATCTCCCCAAGCGTAGCCAATCCAAATCGTTGACGCAGCCCATCCAGGCTGCCACCTGCTGCCCTGACGATTTCCGGCAGGGCGGTTTCTTTATCTTTGAGCGTGTCACCCGGCAAAAGGTCCAGAATGCCATCGGACATCAGGCTGAGGCTGAACCGCGGCGGCAGCTCCACTACCAGGTCCTGGTAGGTGGCCTCGTCGAACAACCCCACCGGCAGGCCGCGGCCTTCCAGGTAGCGGGTGTGCTCGGGGGTGTGCAGCACCGGCAGCGGCAGATGGCCGCCAACGGCGTAGGTCAGCAGGCCGGACTCTTCGTCGATAACTCCGCCAACCATGGTGACATGCTTGCCCAGCTTGCTGTTGATCAGGCCGCGGTTGATATGGCTGAGCACTTCCGAGGGCTTGAACTCACGCATCTTGCTGCGCTTGAGCTCGAACATCAGCCGTGTGGTCATGAATTTCAACAACACGGTGACAAACGCCGACGACGCGCCGTGCCCGGAAACATCAGCGAGGTAGAAGGCAATACGCCGCTCGTCCACACGGAAGTAATCGACAAAATCGCCCGACAGGTACAACGACGGGATGATCTGGTGCTCGAAAACGAACTCGCTGGCCACCCAGGGGCTTTCCGGCAGCATGTTCATCTGCACTTGGCGACCGGCGGTCTGGTCCTCCTGCAGCAGATGCAGGCTGGCCTCCAGTTCGCGGTTGGCGGCTTCGAGCTTGTCGCGGTAGCGCTGGTTTTCCAGCACCAGCCGCGAGCGGTCGAGGGCGCGGCGCACCGAATGCTCGAGCACGGCCAGGTCTTCCAGCGGCTTGATCAGGTAGTCGGCAGCGCCCAGGCGCAACGCCTCCACCGCATCGCTCATGACGCCGGCACCGGATACCACGATCACCGGCAACTGCGGGGCGCGCTCGCTGACCTGGCGGATCAGTTCGAGGCCGCCCATCTGCGGCATGCGCAGATCGCAAATCACGAGGTCGGGCTGGTGTTCTTCGAAGACCTGAAGCCCCTGCTGGCCATTGCCGGCCTGGAGGACGCTGAAGCCACTGTCTTCAAGATAGGCGGCGAGGCTTGCACGGACCACGTCGTCGTCATCGATGATCAGCAGCGTTGCACTGGTTTTCTGCATGTGGGCGAACGGCGCCGATTTGGGTTGGTGCAGCGGTGTCGGCAAGGCAGACGGCCAGCTACGGGAATTCTTTGTGGTCACACTCTACTTGAGTTGTAGGACAAGAACACCTGCCAGGCAACTGTCCGGCAACTGTGAGAGCTACCTTGTAAGGCGCAGACGGTACTCCCATCCGCCAAGCGTTTCAAGCATGCAAGGGTCGACCTCGCCGCACTTTACAGGGCAAATCACCGGGAGTTATAAGAAAGCCGACCAGCGCAACCCGATCGGAAGGATGCAGCATGCCCCACACGCCCCCAGAAGTTCGGGTTGCGGATCCTGGCAATGCATTGATTGGGAGCGCCTGCCCAAGCGTCATCGCCGGCAAGCCGGCTCCCACACCGACCGTATCGACCTTGAGGCAGGTGCAATTCCCGGGGGAGCTGGCTTGCCGGCGATGACGCCAGCACAGCAATCAGAAGTCGTCTTCGACCTCGCCATCATTGACCTTGAACTGGCGGTTCTGCAGGTAGGCGTTGCGTATGAAGATGTATTTGTCACCCTGGATCAGCTTCTCGGCCGACAGCAGGTCGGCGCGGGTGTCGATGATATCCAGGGCGAAGATCGAATTGCGCGTCGGCACATGGTCGATGTAGCGGTAGGGTTTGGTGTAGGTGTCCGGGTACTTGGCCACGCCGTCACGCACGGTGCTCGGGCCCAGCAGCGGAATGACCACGTACGGGCCGCTCGGCACGCCCCAGTAGCCGAGGGTCTGGCCGAAGTCCTCGTCGTTGCGCTGCAGGCCCATCTTCGTGCCCACGTCGAAGAAGCCGCCCAGGCCGAAGGTGGTGTTGACGATCAGCCGCGCCGTGTCCACGCCCGCCGCATGGGGCTTGAACTGCAGCAGGTCGTTGGCCAGGTTGGTCACATCACCCAGGTTGCGGAAGATGTTGTGGATGCCATCTTCGAGGAACTGCGGGGTGACCGCCTGGTAGCCCTTGGCCAATGGCTTGAGGGCATAGGTGTCGAGGGTATCGTTGAACCGGAAGATCGGGCGGTTGACCGCTTCCCAGGGATCTTCCTCGGTGGCCGCCTGGGTGGCTGCCACGGGCGCCAGCAGCATGCTGGCGCAGACACAGGCCTGGGTGACTCGTTCGATCACACTGGCACCGATCCTACGCATAGGTGTTTCTCCATCGAATTTCTCGGTCGCAAGCGCAAACGGGTCGCGCTGCTGTACGGCGGCAGTATAGAGGCTTGCGGGCTGATAAACAGCTTTACACAACTCTGTTCAATAATTTGTGAACAACTGTTGCGGCGCCCACTGTCACAGGCTGGTAACAATCGCCGAATAGCCTGCGGACTATTTGAGGGAAGTTGCCATGGACGCTGCACCCGCCTTCACCGCTGTGCTGTTCGGCTTGCGCGGCTGCCTGGTGCAAGCCGCCAAGGGTGGCGCGCCAGCGCCCGCCCCCGGGGCCCTGGCCACCCTCGCCAGCCTGCGCCAGCGCCAGGTGCCGTGCATCTGGCTGGACGACCTCGACGCTAGCCAAAGCAGGCGCCTGGCCCACGTATTGCCCTCCTGGCTACCGGGGCATTCGGTGAATGGCGTGCGCTGGCCGGCGCCGAACGCCTGTTGGCAGGCCCTGATGACGCTGGACAGCGAACGCCTGGACGGCTGTGTGCTGGTCAGCGGCGACCCACGCCTGCTGCAGTCTGGCCTCAACGCGGGATTGTGGACGGTAGGGCTGGCCGCCTGCAGCCCATTCTGCGACCGCAGTTCGCGGCAATGGCAAGCCATGAGCCCACAGGAACAGGACCTGGCCCGTGGCAAGGCGACGCTGGAACTGTTCAGCCTGGGCGCGCACTCGGTGATCGACCACCTGGAAGCACTGGATACCTGCCTGCAGGACATCGCCCAGCGCCGGCGCAAGGGCGAAAAACCCTGACACAGCACCTTTGACGAGGATCATGCAAAGCGACGGCAGGTGGATTACGCTGAAGACAAGCCAGAACCTTTGCCGCTTCGCTGAGGTCCATGGCTTGCCAAGCCATTGATGGAGAACTGCCAATGCCTGCCCGCGAATTGCAAGAGCGCCTGAACAGCTTGCGCGAGCAACTGGATCGCAACGTGCCGCTTTCGGACGAGGAGCTGGCCGCGCTGCACGAAGAAGCGCGCCAGATCGAGGCGCAACTGAAGCTTGAGGAAGCCACGCCAGACAATAACCTGGTGGACGGCGTGAACCTGGCGATCGAACGCTTCGAGGCCGATCACCCCGACCTCACAGCCACCCTGCGCAGCATTGCCAACTCGCTGCACAGCATGGGGATCTAGAAATACCGGGGCCGCTTTGCGGCCCCAATACTTTACTGCCGAACCAGGCGCCGGTTCTCCGGGCTGATCGCCCCCGTGCTGCGATACGGGTTGATATCCAGCCCACCCCGGCGCACATAACGCGCATACACCGTCAGATGCTCCGGCTGCAGCAGGTTCTTCAAGTCCAGGTAGATCCGCTCCACACACTGCTCGTGGAAGTCGGCATGCTGGCGGAAGCTGATCAGGTAGGTCAGCAGGCTGGCATGGTCCAGCGCCCTGCCCTTGTACTCGACCACCACGCTGCCCCAGTCCGGCTGGCCGGTGACCGGGCAGTTGGATTTCAGCAGGTGGCTGTGCAGGGTTTCTTCCACCTGCTGCTCCGGGTTGCAGCGCAGCAGCTCTGGCTGTGGCTGCTCGTAGTTGCTGATGGCGACGTCCAGCTCATCGATGCACTGCCCCGGCAAGCCCACCACGCCGTGTGCCTCGACCTCGGCCAGGGTGCGCACCTTCACGCCCACCGGCTTGCCGGCGGCAGCGGACAGGTCTTTCTCCAGGCACGCCTGCAACTCGCCAGGCGAGGCGAACACTGTCTGGTTCAACGAGTTCAGGTACAGCTTGAACGACTTGGACTCGATGATGTTCGGCGAATCGGCGGGGATGGCGAACTCGCCGATCGCCACCACCGGCTTGCCCGACGGCAGCAGCCAGCTCAGCTCGAAACAGTTCCAGTAATCCACACCCTGCCACGGCAAGGTCTGGGCGGTAACGCCCAGCTCGGCCCACTTGGCGGTACGCGGTATCGGGAACAGCAGCTCCGGGGAATAGGTGGCAATGTATTCGCTGGACTTGCCCAGCGGGGAATGTTCGGCAGCGGGATGCATGGAAACTGACCTGAAGGTTCGAAATTGTTCCTAGTCTACCGGTTTTGCACCGCACCTTGGAGCGCAAGTCAGCGGGATTACATCTTCGTCAGTTTGGGGCGGGCGGGTGCATCGTCACGTATCATCCCGGCCAAAGCCCTGCGCTATAACTGTGGGAGCGGGCTTGCCCGCGAACACCGGCGAAGCCGGTGCCATACACCGCGTCGCATGCTTCGCGGGCACGCCCGCTCCCACAGGTTCCCGCGCTGCCACCTGGAGCTATGCCACTTAATGAAACTGCTGATCGTCGAAGACCAGGCCCGCACCGGCCAGTATCTGAGCCAGGGCCTGAACGAGGCCGGCTTCGCCACCGAACTGGCCACCGACGGCGAGACCGGCCAGTTCCTCGCCCTGACCGGCGACCACGACCTGCTGATTCTTGACGTGATGCTGCCCGGCCGTGACGGCTGGCAGATCCTCCAGGCCGTGCGCCAGGCCGGCCTGGACACTCCGGTGCTGTTCCTTACCGCCCGCGATGCCGTGGAAGACCGGGTGCATGGCCTGGAGCTGGGCGCCGATGATTACCTGGTCAAGCCGTTCGCCTTCTCCGAACTGCTGGCCCGGGTGCGCAGCCTGCTACGCCGGGGCAGCAGCCCCAGCCAGGACACCACCCTGGGTCTGGCCGACCTGCGCCTGGACCTGATCCGCCGCCGCGCCGAGCGCGCCGGCCAGCGCATCGACCTGACCGCCAAGGAGTTCGCCCTGCTTGAACTGCTGCTGCGCCGCCAGGGCGAGGTACTGCCCAAATCGCTGATCGCCTCGCAGGTGTGGGACATGAATTTCGACAGCGACACCAATGTGATCGAAGTGGCGATCCGCCGCCTGCGCCTGAAGATCGACGACCCGCACCCCAACAAGCTGATCCATACCGTACGCGGCATGGGCTATGTACTCGAAGAGCGCGTGGAGTGATGCGCCAGGTCTCCCTCGGCAGCCGCCTGGCCCTGCTGTTCGCCGCCTGCACCGCCGCTGTCTCGCTCGGCGCCGGCCTGATATTCAGCCGGGCCAGTGAACAGCACTTCATCGAACTGGACCAGCAACTGCTGGACTCGCGCCTGTCGCTGTTCCGCACCCAGCTGGCCGGTATCACCACCCCGGCCGAACTGCAGACGCGCCTGCCCGCGCTGCGCGATGAACTGGGCCACCAGGCCGACCTGGCCCTGCGCATCAGCGGCGGCGACGGCGCCAGCTGGTTCGAAAGCCGCACAGGCCTGCCGCAGGCACCGCTGCCCGACGGGTTGGCCACCCTGCATGCGCAAGGCACCGACTACCGCAGCCTGGCCGTGCACCTGGCACAAGGCACCACGAAGTCGCCACAACTGACCCTGTACCTCGACATCACCCATCACCAGCACTTCCTGCAGGGCATGCAACGGCTGATCTGGCTGACGGTGGGCCTGTCGGCGCTGGCCACGGCGTTGCTCGGTGCCTGGGCCGCACGCCGCGGGCTGCGCCCGTTGCGGCAGATGGGCCAGGTGGCGGCCAGCGTATCGGCGCGCTCGCTCACCACCCGCCTGCCGGTGGCACAGATGCCCGAAGAGCTGGCCGAGCTGGCGGCAGCCATGAACGCCATGCTGCAGCGCCTGGACGATGCCTTCCAGCGGCTGTCGGCATTCTCTGCCGACATCGCCCACGAACTGCGCACGCCGCTGTCCAACCTGCTGACCCACACCCAGGTCACCCTCACCCGCCCGCGCAGCCTCGAGGAGTACCGCGAAGCCCTGCACGGCAACCTCGAGGAGCTGCAATGGATGGCCCAGATGATCAACGACATGCTGTTCCTGGCCAAGGCCGACCATGGCCTGCTGGTGCCCGGGCAAACCCCGCTGGTGCTGCATGACGAGGTGGATGCGCTGCTGGAGTACTACGCACCGCTGGCCGAGGACAGCGGTGTGCAGATGTTGCGCGAGGGTGAGGCGCTGCTGCAGGGCGACCGGCATATGCTGCGCCGGGCGCTGTCGAACTTGCTGGACAATGCCTTGCGCTTTACCCCGGCGGGTGGGCAGATACGGGTGACGCTGGAGCCTGGGCCGAGGGTTAGCGTGGCCAACACCGGGGCGTCTATCGAAGCCGCTGCTTTACCGCGGTTGTTTGACCGGTTTTACCGGGTGGACCCGGCGCGGCGTGAAGGCAGTAGCGAGCATGCAGGGTTGGGGCTGGCGATTACCCGGTCGATCGTGCAGGCCCATGGTGGGCGCATCAGGGCGGAGTGTGCGGACGGATGGACGCGTTTCGTGATCGATTTCACTGAAGACCAGTGACATCGGGGCTGGCACGATCCCTGTGGGAGCGGGCTTGCCCGCGAACACGGGCGAAGCCCGTGCCATGCATCGCGATTTCTTCTTCGCGGGCATGCCCGCTCCCACAGGATCGCATCAAGCCCAAGGCATGCGCTGTACTTGTGGGAGCTGGCTTGCCGGCGATGAGGCCCTCAGCTGTTACTCAAACCGCCAGGCCTATCGCCGGCTGCACCTGCGACGCGCGATACGCCGGGTAAATGGTCGCCAGGAAACTCATCACCAACCCGGCCGTGCAGATGATCGCCACATCGCCCCACTGCAACTGTGACGGCAAGCTGCTGACGAAGTACACATCCGAAGTGAAGATGTGCTGCCCGCTCACCCGCTCCAGCCAACCGACGATCTGGCTGACGTTGAACGCGGCGATCACCCCCAGCACGCCACCGATCAGCGTGCCGACAATGCCGATCAGGCTGCCCTGGACCATGAACGTGCCCATGATCTGCGCCGGCGTGGCGCCCAACGTGCGCAGGATGGCAATGTCCGGCCCCTTGTCGTTCACCACCATCACCAGGGTAGCGATGATGTTGAACGCGGCCACCGCGATGATCATCATCAGCAGCAGGCCAATCATGGTCTTTTCCATCTTCATGGCGCTGAACAGGCTGCCCTGGGTATGCGACCAGTCATCGGCACGGTAGGCATCGCCCAGCCCGGCAGCGATGGCCTTGGACACCTGCGGTGCGGCATACAGGTCGTGCAGTTTCAGGCGCACGCCCTGCACCTGGCCCGGCGCCCAGCGCTGCATGGCGCCAGCATCGGCCACGTGAATGTATGCCTGCGAGCCATCCAGCTCGGCGCCGACCTTGAAGATGCCGACCACGGTCAGGCGCTGCATGCGCGGGGTGATGCCGCCCGGCTCCTTGCTGATTTCCGGCACGATCAGGGTCAGTTTGTCGCCAGTGTTCAGGCGGAAGCGCCGCGCCGTCAGCTCACCGATGACCACGCCGAACTCACCCGGCTGCAAGTCCTGCAAGCGGCCCTGGACGATGTGCTGGCCGACGATCGAAACCTTGCCCTCTTCTACCGGGTCGATACCGCCGACCTGGATCGGCTGCATCGCGCCCTTGTACGACAGCATGCCTTCCATTTCGGTAATCGGCGCCGCCGCCATCACCGCCGGGTCGCGCATGGCCGCCTCGGCCACCTTGTGCCAGTCGTCCAGCGGCTGCACGCCGAGGATGGCGGCATGCGGCACCAGGCCGAGGATGCGCGAGCTCATCTCGCGCTGGAAGCCATTCATCACCGACAGCACCACGATCATCGCCAGCACGCCCAGCGACAGGCCGATCATCGAGGTCATCGAAATGAACGAGATGAAGTGGTTGCGGCGCTTGGCTCGGGTGTAGCGCGCGCCGATGAAAATGGGCAAGGGTCTGAACATTACGGAAACACCCAATGAAAACAGGAAAACGGGGCGGCACAGGCCACCCCGTGCAGTCGATCAGATCGCCACCAGGTGGCCGTCGTCGAGCTTCAATACACGGTCCATCTGGCGCGCCAGGTTGAGGTCGTGGGTGACTACCAGGAACGCCGTGCGCGACGCGCTGGACAGTTCCTGCATCAACTCCTGGATGCCTTGGGCGGTGTGGTGGTCGAGGTTGCCGGTCGGCTCGTCGAGCATGACCAGGCCGGGGCGGTTGACCAGTGCCCGGGCAATCGCCACCCGCTGGCGTTCACCACCGGACAGCTCGGCCGGCTTGTGGTTGAAGCGGTGGGCCAGGCCCACGCGCTTGAGCAGTGCCTCGGCACGTTCACGGGCCTCGGGGATGGGTGTACGCCCGATCAGCAACGGCATGCACACGTTCTCGATGGCGGTGAATTCCGGCAGCAGGTGGTGGAACTGGTAGACAAAGCCCAGCTCACGGTTGCGCAGCAGGCCACGGGCACGCTCGCCCAGTGCCGACAGCTCCTCACCGGCCAGCCAGACGCTGCCCTGGGACGGCCGGTCGAGGCCGCCCAGCAGGTTGAGCAAGGTACTCTTGCCCGAGCCGGAGCTACCGACGATAGCTACCCGCTCACCGGCGTGCAGCTCGAGGTTGAGCCCGGACAGCACCTGCACCGACTCCGGGCCCTCGTCGTAGGACTTGCCCAGGTTGCGGCAACTCAGAACGGCTTTATCACTCATGCGCGACTCACTCATAACGTAGCGCCTCTGCAGGCTGGGTGCGGGCCGCACGCCAGGCCGGGTACAGGGTGGCGAAGAAACTCAGGACCAGCGCCGCACCGCAGACCATGTACACATCCTGGGCCTGGATCTGCGACGGCAGGTAATCGATGAAGTAGACGTCGGCGTTGAGGAACTTGTGCCCGATCAGTTTCTCGATGCCGGCGATCACCGCACTCACGTTCAGCGCGGCGACGATCCCGACCACAGCGCCGATCAGGGTACCGATCACCCCTATCACCGTGCCCTGGACCATGAAGATCAGCATGATCTGCCCCGGCGTGGCGCCCAGGGTACGCAGGATGGCGATGTCACCCCGCTTGTCGTTGACCACCATCACCAGGGTGGAAATGATGTTGAACGCCGCCACCGCCACGATCAGCAACAGCAGCAGGCCGATCATGGCCTTCTCCATGCGGATCGCCTGGTACAGGTTGCCGTGGGTTCGGGTCCAGTCACGGCTGTAGAACTCCTGGTCACCCAGGCGCTGGGCGATGTCCCAGGCCACCCGCGGCGCCTGGAACAGGTCGTCGAACTTCAGACGCAGGCCCTGGACCTGGTCGGGCTTCCAGCGGTGCAGGCGGGACAGGTCGCTGATGTTGGTGAGCCCCAGGTAGCCGTCGATCTCGCCCGCGCCCACGTGGAAGGTACCGACCACGGTAAAGCGCTTCATGCGCGGGAACATGCCGGCCGGGGTCACACTGACCTCGGGGGCGACGAAGGTGAGCTTGTCGCCGATGCCCACGCCCAGCTTGGCCGCGGCCTTGTCGCCGATCATGATGCCCCACTCGCCGGGTGCCAGCTGGTCGAGGCGGCCTTGCAGGAGGAACTTGTCGATGATCGACACCTCGCGCTCGCGGGCCGGGTCGATGCCGTTTAGCAGCACCTTCTGCACCTTGCCTTCATGGGTCAGCAGGCCCTGCATCTGGGTGAAGGGCGCAACCGCCACCACCTGCGGATTCTGCTTTACTTGTTGGGCAAGGGCCGGCCAGTCGGCAATGGGCTGGCCGCTCTCCAGCGTTGCATGGGGGATCATGCCCAACACACGGGTACGCATCTCGTGGTCGAAACCGTTCATGACCGACAGCACCACGATCATCACCACCACGCCCAGGGCGAGGCCGATCATCGAGGTCAGGGAAATGAACGAGACGAAGTGATTGCGACGTTTGGCACGGGTATAACGCGTGCCGATGAATGCGAAAAGAGGTCTGAACATGTCGGGGCTTGTTCGGATGAAAGGGAACGTCCTTGTGGCGAGGCGCCTACGGCGGCTTTACACTCGGACCACCGCCGCTACCTTGGGTTCGCCATGACGACATTAGACGAAGAAGATCGCCGCGAATACTACCGCATCGAAGATCAGATCGCACTTCAAATCAGCCCCCTCAGCGCGGCCGAAGCCCTTGACGCAGATGTGTTGCAAGATGATTCGCCATTATTCAACCTGCTCAGCGAACTGCACCTGTCCGACTTCGAGTCGCAGCACCTGCTGCGCCAGCTGAGCGAAAAGGACCGCACCCTCGCCGCCTTCCTGCGCGCGCAGAACAAACGCCTCGATCTGCTTAGCGCGGTGGTTGCCCAGACCCTGATCGGCGAAGTCGGTCAGCCCCAGCCAGTGATCATCTCCGAGGGCGGCATCGAATTCGCGCAAGCCACAGCGGTTGCCCCCGGCACCCGGGTGAAGTTGAAGATGGTGCTGATGCCACGTGCCCATGGCCTGCTGCTGCGCGGCAAGGTCACCCATTGCGACCCGCACCCGGAGGGCGGCTTCGAGGTCGGCACCGAATTCATCGACATGACCGACGCCCAACGGCAACTGCTGGCCCGCCACATCCTGCAGCGCCAGCAACAACAACGGCGCCAGCAGCTGGAACAGAACGACCCCGCCTGCTGAGCCTATTTTTCCCTGATTTGAAGGAACGAACGTGACCCTGATCTACGGCCATCGTGGCGCCAAGGGCGAAGCGCCCGAGAATACCCTGACCAGCTTCCGGCAGTGCCTCGCCCATGGCGTGACCCGCTGCGAGCTGGACCTGCACCTGTCGGCCGACAACGAGCTGATGGTAATCCATGACCCCACCCTGAAGCGCACTACCGGCAAACGCGGCAAGGTGGTCGAGCACCCGGCCGCCGAGCTGGTCAGGATCGATGCCCGCAAAGGCGGCCCAGGCCATGTGCAGCCCTGCCCGATCCCGAGGCTGGAAGAACTGTTCGCGAAATGCCCGTTCGAACACTGGCAGCTGGAGGTGAAAAGCGCCTCGCGCACCCGTGCCGCCACCACCGTGCTGGCGATACGCGAACTGGCCCAGCAGTACGGCCTGCTGGACAAGGTGACCATCACCTCCAGTTCACGCGAAGTGCTGGGTGCCGCGGTGGAGCTGGTGCCGGACGTCAAACGCGGACTGGTGGCCGAATACGCCTGGCTCGACCCGCTGAAAGTGGCCCAGAACTACGGCTGCGAACTGCTGGCATTGAACTGGACACTGTGCACCCCCGAGCGCCTGCTGAAAGCCCAGGCCCAGGGGTTGCACGTGTCGGTGTGGACGGTCAACGAACCGGCACTGATGCGCCGGCTCGCCGACTTTGGCGTGGACAGCCTGATTACAGACTTTCCCGGTTTGGCCAAGACCACCCTCGGGCAGGGTTGAAATCGGTCTCTCCGACCGGCTCAGGCCACCGGTCGGAGCCGCTCAAAAAAGCCGGTTCAGGCCGTCGTAGGCAGCTACCCGATAGGCTTCGGCCATGGTCGGGTAGTTGAACGTGGTGTTGACGAAGTACTTCAGGTTATTCAGCTCGCCCGGCTGGTTCATCACGGCCTGGCCGATGTGGACGATTTCCGAAGCCTGGTAGCCGAAGCAGTGTACGCCCAGCACTTCCAGTGTTTCGCGGTGGAACAGGATCTTCAGCATGCCTTGCGGCTCGCCGGCGATCTGCGCCCGGGCCATGCTCTTGAAGAAGGCTTTGCCCACTTCGTACGGCACCTTGGCCTGGGTCAGTTCCTGCTCGTTCTTGCCGATCGAGCTGATCTCCGGAATGGTGTAGATGCCGGTCGGCACGTCATTGACGAAGCGCCAGCTGCCGTTATCCACGATACTGCCAGCGGCAGAGCGGCCCTGGTCATGGGCGGCACTGGCCAGGCTCGGCCAGCCGATCACATCACCGGCACCGTAGATGTTCGGCACGCTGGTGCGGTAGGCCTCGTCGACCTCGATCTGGCCACGGCTGTTGACCTTGATACCGATGTTTTCCAGGCCCAGCTTGTCGGTGTTGCCGGTACGACCGTTGCACCACAGCAAGGCGTCGGCCTTGATCTTCTTGCCCGACTTCAGGTGCAGGATCACCCCGTTATCCAGGCCTTCGACGCGCTCATACTCTTCGTTGTGGCGCACGGTGATGTTGTTGTTGCTGAAGTGGTAGCTCAGCGCCTGGGAAATTTCCGAGTCGAGGAAGCTCAGCAGCTGGCCACGGTTGTCAACCAGCTCTACCAATACACCCAGGCCGCTGAAGATCGAGGCGTATTCGCAACCGATCACGCCGGCACCGTACACGATCAGCTTGCGTGGGGTATGGCTGAGGCTGAGGATGGTGTCGCTGTCGTAGACACGCGGGTGGTGGAAGTCGATGTCGGCCGGACGGTAAGGGCGCGAGCCTGTGGCGATAATGATGTGCTTGGCGTTGAGCTTCTCGACCACACCGTTCGGGCAGACCACTTCGACGGTTTGCTCGTCGGCGAAGCTGCCGGTGCCGACGAAGACGTCGACGCGGTTACGGGCGTAGTAGCCAGTGCGCGATGCTACCTGCTTGGCGATGACCTTCTCGGCGCTTTTCAGCACGTCCGGGAACGAGAACCAGCGCGGCTCACCGATGGCACGGAACATCGGGTTGGTGTTGAACTGCATGATCTGCCGCACCGAGTGACGCAGTGCCTTGGACGGGATGGTGCCCAGGTGGGTGCAGTTGCCCCCGACCTGACGACGGCTATCGACCATCGCCACCTTGCGCCCTGCTTTGGCGGCGTTCATTGCCGCGCCTTCTCCGGCCGGGCCGGAACCCAGCACCACTACGTCGTAGTTGTAGACAGCCATGCGTACTCCTTCAGAACTGGCCCGCAAGCCACGGTCGCTCGCGGGGCGCGATCATGCCGCCGGGGCGTCATGAGAAAATTCGGGTGCAGTCTAATCAAGCGTGAACGCCGCGCACATTAACCCTTGGTCGCGTCGTAGGCCAATTTTGCCCGCACTACATGTGTGAACCATTCCCTGGCGGCGATCATCCCTGCTTGCGCTTTCACTCGCCTTTCACTGCCCGTTCGAATGCGGGCGTAGCTCGGGAGACGAAGCCACCCTCGGCCCGAGTCACCAATACCGCGGCCAGGCCATGCGCCACGGCAAAATCCCAGCCCCGTTCCGGGCCGAGGATCAACAGCAGCGTCGAATAACCGTCGGCCTGCAGCGCCGAGGCATCGAGCACGGTGACCGCGGCCAGGTCGTGCTGCACCGGGCGCCCGAGGCGGGCATCGAAGGTGTGCGAATAGCGCCGGCCATTCTGCTCGAAATAGTGCCGATAGTCACCCGAGGTCGATACTGAAAGGCCATTGACCGCAATGATATGGCGAGCGATCTGGCGGTCTTCGCGGGGCAGCTCCAGGGCGATGCGCCAAGGGCTGCCATCGGGCTTGCGGCCGACGGCCTTGAGCTCGCCGGTGGCTTCGGCGACAAAGCTGGCCACGCCCATGGCCTGCAGGCGCGCGGCGACCAGGTCGACGGCATGGCCGGCGGCGATACTGTTGAAGTCGAGCTGCACCGGGGCGTCCTTGCACAGGGCCTGGCCCTTGATGTGCAAGTGCCGGTAACCCACGCGCTGGCGCACCCGGGCCAGGGCCAACGGGTCGGGCACCTGCTCGTGACGGGCCTGGGGACCGAAGCCCCACAGGTCGAGCAAGGGCTCGACGGTGAGATCGAAAGCGCCATCGCTCTGCTCGGCCAGGTGCAGGCCGAGGCTGACCAGTTCGAGCATGTCGGGCGGCAGGGCCAGGCACTGGTTGGCGGGCAACTGGTTGAACAGGCTGACGGTGGAGTCGCCGCGGTAGGTCGAGTAGTGCTGGTCGATGTCATGCAGGATGGTTTCGACCGCTGCTTGCACCTGCTCCGGCGCCGGGCCGCCGGGCTCACGGACGTACTGGATGCTGTAACTGCTGCCCATGGTCGGGCCACCCAGGCGCTCCAGGGTGGGGCCCTGGTCGCAGGCGGTGAGCAGCATGAGCAAGAAGCAAAGTAATACGCGCAATATCGAGATCTCGATTGTCTGCACCGGCCCTTTCGCGGGCACGCCCGCTCCCACAGAGGCATCACTGCTGCCAGGGACAGTGATATCCCTGTGGGAGCGGGCATGCCCGCGAAAGGGCCAGTACAGACACAGTAGAAGCCTGATCGGGTGATCAGGCGAAAAAAAACGGGAACCCGAAGGTTCCCGTTTTTTCATTGCCTTACAAGCGTATCAGCGTGGAAACGCTGGCGGGTTCACACCGGCCATCTCTTCCATCACGCGAACCACCTGGCAGCTGTAACCGAATTCGTTGTCGTACCAGACGTACAGAACAACGCGGTTGTCGTTGCAGATGGTGGCTTCGGCATCGACAACACCGGCGTGGCGGGAACCGACGAAGTCGGTCGAAACCACTTCCTGCGAGCTGACGTAATCGATCTGCTTGTGCAGCTCCGAGTGCATGGCGGTCTGGCGCAGGTACTCGTTGATCTCGTCGCGGCTGGTGGCCTTCTCGAGGTTCAGGTTGAGGATGGCCATCGAAACGTTCGGCGTCGGAACGCGAATGGCGTTGCCGGTCAGCTTGCCCTTCAGCACTGGCAGTGCCTTGGCGGCAGCGGTGGCGGCGCCGGTTTCGGTGATGACCATGTTCAGCGGCGCGGCACGGCCACGGCGGCTGCCCTTGTGGAAGTTGTCGATCAGGTTCTGGTCGTTGGTGAACGAGTGAACGGTTTCGACGTGGCCATTGACGATGCCGTACTGGTCGTTGATGGCCTTGAGCACCGGCACGATGGCGTTGGTGGTGCAGGAAGCGGCCGAAATGATCTTGTCATCGGCAGCGATGTCACCGTGGTTGATGCCGTGCACGATGTTCTTCAGCGCGCCCTTGCCAGGTGCGGTGAGGATCACGCGGGCAGCGCCCGGGCAGGCCAGGTGCTGGCCCAGGCCGTCGGCATCACGCCATACGCCGGTGTTGTCGACGATCAGCGCGTTGTCGATGCCGTACTGGGTGTAGTCGACTTCGCTCGGGCTCTTGGCGTAGATAACCTGGATCAGGTTGCCATTGGCGGTGATGGTGTTGTTGGCTTCGTCGATGGTGATGGTGCCATCGAACGGGCCGTGCACCGAGTCACGGCGCAGCAGGCTGGCACGTTTGACCAGGTCGTTCTCGGCGCCCTTGCGCACGACGATGGCGCGCAGGCGCAGGCCGTCGCCACCACCGGTCTTCTCGATCAGGATGCGCGCCAGCAGGCGGCCGATGCGGCCGAAGCCGTACAGGACAACGTCGGTGCCTTTGCGCGCCGAAGCGTTCTGCTGGCCAACCACCTCGGCCAGTTCTTCACGGACGAACTGCTCGGCAGTACGGCCATTGCCTTCCTGCTTGAACTTGTTGGCCAGCTTGCCCAGGTCGACCGAAGCGGCGCCCAGTTTCAGCTCGCTCATGGCCTTGAGCAGGGGGAATGTCTCGTGGACGGACAGTTCGGTTTCGTCGGCTTGACGATGACGCGCAAAGCGGTGCGCCTTGAGGATCGAGATAACCGAACGGTTGATCAGGCTACGGCCATAAATCGAGCTCACCACGTTGTTGTTGCGGTAGAGCTGACCGATAAGCGGGATCATCGCTTCAGCTAGGGCTTCACGATCGATCCACTCACCAAGACACTGGTCGGGCTTCTGAGTCACGGGAACCTTCCACATGTAGGGACAGAAAAAAGGGGCTACATTATGACGCCCCAATGCGTTACGGGCAATGAGCGCCTGTCGCGGCCATGCAAGCCAGCGTTCATGCCCTTTCGAGCCTGACAGCCGGCACCGTCACCGGTACAATCACTCTCTTTGCCGCAACGCTTGGAGTGCAATCTCCCGTGTCAGTTCTGCGCCTACCGCAAATGTCGGCCACGGCCGGCAAACAAACCTGGGGCAATCTACCCGGTGCCGCCCTCAGCCTGGCCATCGCCGAGGCCGCCAGCAGCGCGGGCCGCTTCACTCTGCTGCTGACTGCCGACAGCCAGGGTGCCGATCGTCTGGAACAGGAACTTCGCTTCTTTGCCCCGGACCTGCCGGTGCTGCCGTTCCCCGATTGGGAAACCCTGCCCTACGACCTGTTCTCGCCGCACCAGGACATCATTTCCCAGCGCATCGCCAGCCTCTACCGCCTGCCAGAGCTGAGCCACGGCATCCTCGTGGTGCCGGTCACCACCGCCCTGCACCGCCTGGCGCCGACCCGTTTCCTGTTGGGCAGCAGCCTGGTGCTGGACGTGGGCCAGACCATCGACGTGGAGCAGATGCGCCTGCGCCTGGAGGCCAGCGGCTACCGCTGCGTCGACACGGTCTACGAGCATGGCGAGTTCGCCGTACGCGGCGCGTTGATCGACCTGTTTCCGATGGGCAGCAAGCTGCCCTACCGCATCGACCTGTTCGATGACGAGATCGAAACACTGCGTACCTTCGACCCCGAGACCCAGCGCTCGATCGACAAGGTGGATTCGGTGCGCCTGCTGCCGGCGCGCGAATTCCCGATGCAGAAAGAAGAAGTGACCCGCTTCAAGGCGCGCTTTCGCGAACGCTTCGACGTCGACTTCCGCCGCAGCGCGATCTTCCAGGACCTGGCCAGCGGCATCATCCCCGCCGGCATCGAGTACTACCTGCCGTTGTTCTTCGAAGAAACCTCGACCCTGTTCGACTACCTGCCGGCCGACACCCAGGTGTTCTCGCTGCCCGGCGTGGAACAGGCCGCCGAACACTTCTGGAACGACGTGCGCGGGCGGTATGAAGACCGCCGTGGCGACCTGAGCCGGCCGCTGTTGCCGCCGGCCGAGCTGTTCCTGCCCGTGGAAGACTGTTTTGCCCGGCTTAAGCAATGGCCACGGGTAGTGGTCAGCAGCGAAGACCTCGACCCGGGCGTGGGGCGCGAACGCTTCCCGGCACGCACCCTGCCCAACCTGGCAATCGAGGCCAAGGCCAGCCAGCCCTTGGCCGAACTGGCCAACTTCCTCGACCAGTTCCCCGGCCGGGTGCTGTTCACCGCCGAATCGGCGGGCCGCCGCGAGGTGCTGCTGGAGCTGCTCGATCGACTGAAACTGCGCCCGCACACCGTCGACGGCTGGGCCGACTTCATCACCGGCAGCGAGCGCCTGGCAATCACCATCGCCCCACTGGACGAGGGCCTGCTGCTGGACGAGCCAGGTATTGCCCTGATCGCCGAAAGCCCGCTGTTCGGCCAGCGGGTCATGCAGCGTCGGCGCCGCGACAAGCGTGGCGAAACCGCCAACGACGCGGTGATCAAGAACCTGACCGAGCTGCGCGAAGGCGCGCCGGTAGTGCATATCGACCATGGCGTGGGCCGCTACCTGGGCCTGGCCACCCTGGAAATCGACGGCCAGGCCGCCGAATTCCTTACCCTGGAATATGCCGAGGGCGCCAAACTGTACGTGCCGGTAGCCAACCTGCACCTGATCGCCCGCTACACCGGCAGCGACGATGCCCTGGCACCGTTGCACCGGCTGGGCTCGGAAGCCTGGCAGAAGGCCAAGCGCAAGGCTGCCGAACAGGTACGCGACGTGGCTGCCGAACTGCTCGACATCTATGCCCGCCGCGCCGCACGAAAGGGCTATGCCTTTGCCGACCCGTCCGCCGACTATGCCACCTTCAGCGCCGGCTTCCCGTTCGAGGAAACCCCGGACCAGCAAGCGGCCATCGAAGCGGTGCGCGCCGACATGCTGGCACCCAAACCGATGGACCGCCTGGTATGCGGCGACGTCGGCTTCGGCAAGACCGAAGTGGCCATGCGCGCAGCGTTCATCGCCGTACACAGCGGCCGCCAGGTGGCCGTGCTGGTGCCTACCACCCTGCTCGCCCAGCAGCACTACAACAGCTTCCGCGACCGCTTCGCCGACTGGCCTGTGACCGTGGAAGTGATGAGCCGCTTCAAGTCGGCCAAGGAAGTGGCCGCCGCCGCCGCAGACCTTGCCGAAGGCAAGATCGACATCCTCATCGGCACCCACAAGCTGCTGCAGGACGATGTACGCTTCAAGGACCTGGGGCTGGCCATCATCGACGAAGAGCACCGCTTTGGCGTACGCCAGAAGGAACAGCTCAAGGCCCTGCGCAGCGAGGTGGACATCCTCACCCTCACCGCCACGCCGATCCCGCGTACGCTGAACATGGCGGTGGCTGGCATGCGCGACCTGTCGATCATCGCCACGCCGCCGGCACGCCGCCTGTCGGTACGCACCTTCGTCATGGAGCAGAACAAGAGCACGGTCAAGGAGGCGCTGCTGCGGGAGCTGCTGCGCGGTGGCCAGGTGTACTACCTGCACAACGATGTGAAAACCATCGAGAAATGCGCCGCCGACCTTGCCGAACTGGTGCCCGAGGCGCGCATCGGCATCGGCCACGGGCAGATGCGCGAGCGCGAACTGGAACAGGTGATGAGCGACTTCTACCACAAGCGCTTCAACGTGCTGGTGGCCTCGACCATCATCGAAACCGGCATCGACGTGCCCAGCGCCAACACCATCGTCATCGAGCGCGCCGACAAGTTCGGCCTGGCCCAGCTGCACCAGCTGCGCGGCCGGGTTGGCCGTAGCCACCACCAGGCCTACGCCTACCTGCTGACGCCAACCCGGCAGAAGGTCAGCGCCGACGCCGAAAAGCGCCTGGAGGCAATCGCCAACACCCAGGACCTCGGTGCCGGCTTCGTGTTGGCCACCAACGACCTGGAGATTCGCGGCGCCGGCGAGCTGCTGGGCGAAGGCCAGAGCGGGCAGATCCAGGCGGTGGGCTTTACCCTGTACATGGAAATGCTCGAACGCGCGGTCAAGGCGATCCGCAAAGGCACCCAGCCGAACCTTGAGCAGCCGCTGGGCGGCGGCCCGGAAATCAACCTGCGCCTGCCGGCACTGATCCCAGAGGACTATCTGCCCGACGTGCATGCGCGGTTGATCCTGTACAAGCGCATTGCCTCGGCCGCCGACGAAGAAGGCCTCAAGGACCTGCAGGTGGAGATGATCGACCGTTTCGGCCTGCTGCCCGAGCCGACCAAGAACCTGATGCGCCTGACCTCGCTCAAGCTGCACGCGGAAAAGCTCGGCATCAAGAAAGTCGACGCCGGCCCCAACGGCGGCAAGCTCGAGTTCGAGGCCGAGACCCCGGTCGATCCACTGACCCTGATCAAGCTGATCCAGGGCCAGCCCAAGCGCTACAAGTTCGAAGGCGCCACCCAGTTCCGCTTCCTGGTGCCGATGGAACGCCCCGACGAACGCTTCAATACCCTGGAGGCGCTGTTCGAGCGCCTGACCCCACAGCCTGCCTAAGGAAGATCCATGCGTGCCATCCGTTGCCTGACCCTGCTGCTGGCGCTGTTCGCCCCGGCCGCCTTCGCCGAAGGCCTGTATCAGGTAGAAATGATTCTGGTGCGGCAGAACAGCGTGCCCGCCTTTACCAGCCCGTTCGCCCCTGAAGACTGGAGCGCCGGCGCTCCACGCCTGGCAAAGGACGCCGAGCGCCGTCTGGCGCTGGAAGACGAAGCCACCCGCCTGGAAGCCACCGCCGACTACACCGTGCTGCTGCACAAGGCCTGGCAGCAGCAAGTGGGCAGCGAGCCTAGCCGCATCGCCCTGGGCGAAGGCGCCGAGCAGTTCGGCCATTTCCCCATCGAAGGCAACCTCAGCATCGCCGAGGGCCGCTTCATCGCGGTCGAAGCCAACTTCTGGGTCAACCAGCTGGACGGCAATGGCAGCGTGCTGCAAAGCGAACAGTTCAAGCAGAGCAACAGCAACGTCAAGGGCGGCCAGCTGACCTTCCTCGACGGCGGGCACCTGGCCGTGCTGCTGAAGGTGACGCCACCGGGCACGCCGAAAATGCCGGTGATGGACCCGGAGATGATGGAGCAGTGATGCAATGAGCCGTGACGCTCTCCAGTTGCTGCGCGAGTACCCGAACTGGACCCAGTCGTTCACCGGCCCGGTCCTGCAACGCGGCGAGCGTTATGCCCGGGAAGACCGGGTAAAGATCGAATACTGCACCGGCGCGCTCATCGAAGCCAGCTGTCGTGGCAGCGAGGGCAGCACTTATCGGCAGAAGATCACCCTCACCGCCCTGGCTGGCCGCTGCCATGTACGCGGCCAGTGCAGTTGCCCCGTGGGGCAAAACTGCAAGCATTGCGCCGCCGCGCTGTTTGTCCTGAGCGAACAACAGGCAACGGCGAAAAGTGACGGTGACGCACTGCCGGCCAACCTGCAGCGCTGGCTGAAAGGTCTCGAACAGCCTGCGCAGGAGCCTGCCGAAACCCAAGACAAACGCGGGCGCATGGTTTGCTACCAACTCATGCTGACCGACGAGCCCGGCTGCGCGCTGCGGGTACGCAAAGGCACACGCGAAGACCAGGGGCTGCGCTATAGCCGTGTGCAGTCACTCTACGATTTCCTTTACGAACCCCCGCGCTTCGTCAAGGAAGACGATATTCGCATCTTGCGCCTGCTCTCGGCACTCAATCAGGCCGGCAGCCAGGACCGCGGCTACCAGCTCAAAGGTCGGGAAGGCGGTGAGCTGTTCCAGCGCGCACTGGATACCGGCCGCATGCTCTGTGACGAAAACAAGCCCCTGCTTCGCGAGGGCCCTACGCTTGCGGCCGAGTTCCGCTGGGTACGGCTGGACAATGGTCACTATCGGGGCATCTGGTACCACGGTGAAACGCCGCTGAACTGCGTGATTGCGCTGCTGCCCCTTTACTATTTCGATTACACCGGCAGCGTGGTGGGCAAGCTCGAGCACAGCCTCGATCCGCATATTGCCCTGCAACTGACCATCGCTCCTGACGTTCCGGAACATCTTGTCGTGCCCCTCAGCCACAAGCTCAACGCCTTGAACCACCAACTTCCTACGCCGACCACACTGGACGAACAACTCATTGACGACCTGCAGCCCAGCCCGTACTTGACCCTGGGCAGTCTCGAGTTCAGCGCCTACATGCCCAAGACCGGCCGCATGCAACGGCAGATGCAACACCGTGCCGCACTGGCATTCGATTACGACGGCCTGCGCACCAGCGGCAGCGACGACAAGCCGCTGACCCGCCTGGTCGGCGACACCTGCCAGCGCATCCACCGCCAACCCCAGGCCGAGCAGGCACTGCGCAAGGTGCTGCGCGACCTCGGCTTCAAGGCCGCCACCCGGCAGAGCAAGGCATTGCCTGACAGCGCCGGCGAAATGCTCCAGCTGCCCGATGACGAAGCCTGGCTGCGCTTTGCCCGCGAGGGCCTGCCGCGCCTGCGCGAAGCCGGTTGGCACATCGACATCCACCGTGACTTCGCCTTCAACCTGCAGGAGGTGGACGACTGGTACGCCACCATCGACGAAGCGCCCGGCCATGAATGGTTCGACCTGGAACTGGGCATCGTGGTCGATGGCCAGCGCCACAGCCTGCTGCCGATCGTGCTGCAACTGCTGCGCAGCAACCCGGAACTGCTGCGCCCCAGCGAACTGGCCCGGCGCAGTGACGAAGAGCACCTGCTGATCGACCTCAACCGCGGGCGCCTGGACGCTCCGGCGTTACGCGTCGCCCTGCCCTACGGCCGAATCAAGGCGGTAATGGGCACCTTGGGCGAGTTGTACCTGCACGAAAACGCCGCAGGCCCGGCGCTGCGCCTGGACCGTGCCGATGCCGCACGCCTGAACGAAATCGAAGACCTGCCCCTGCACTGGGAGGGCGGCGGGCACGTACGCGACCTGGGCCGCCGCCTGCGCGATGCCCGTGACCTGCAGGTGGAACCGCCCGCCGGGCTGCAGGCCAGCCTGCGCCCCTACCAACAGCAAGGCCTGAACTGGCTGCAAGCGCTGCGCGAGATGGGCACCGGCGGCATCCTTGGCGACGACATGGGCCTGGGCAAGACCCTCCAGGCCCTGGCGCACCTGCTGCTGGAGAAACAGTCCGGGCGCCTCAGCGCACCGGCCCTGGCGGTGATGCCGACCAGCCTGGTGCCCAACTGGCTGGACGAAGCCCAGCGCTTCACCCCAGGGCTGCGCGTACTGGCCCTGCAGGGACCGGGGCGCAGCAAGCATTTCACCAAACTGCACGAATACGACCTGGTCCTCACCACCTATGCCCTGGTGCCGCGCGACCTCGAGCACCTGCGCGCCCAGCCTTGGCATGTGCTGGTGCTGGACGAGGCGCAGAACATCAAGAGCAGCACCAGCAAGGCCGCCCTCGCCGTCTACGAACTGCGGGCCAATCAGCGCGTCTGCCTGACCGGCACGCCAATGGAAAACAACCTGGGCGAGCTGTGGTCGATTTTCCACTTCCTCATGCCTGGCTGGCTGGGTGACCTGAAGCGCTTCAACCAGGACTACCGCACACCGATCGAGCGCCACGGCGACAGCGAGCGCATGGCCCACCTGGCCGGCCGCATCCGCCCGTTCCTGCTGCGCCGCACCAAGGAGCAGGTGGCCACCGAGCTGCCGGCCAAGACCGAGATGGTGCACTGGGTCGAGCTTAGCGATGCCCAGCGTGACACCTACGAGGCCGTGCGGGTGGCCATGGACAAGAAAGTCCGCGACGAAATCGCCCGCAATGGCGCCGCGCGCAGCCAGATCGTCATCCTCGACGCCCTGCTCAAGCTGCGCCAGGTGTGCTGCGACCTGCGCCTGGTCAAAGGGGTGGAAAGCAAAGGCAACCAGGCTGACAAGGGCAAACTGGGCGCGCTGCTGGAAATGCTCGAAGAGCTGCTCAGCGAAGGGCGCCGGGTGCTGTTGTTCTCGCAGTTCACCTCGATGCTGGCGTTGATCGAGCAGGAGCTGGAGAAACGCAAGATCCGCTACAGCCTGCTGACCGGCGACACCCGCGACCGGCGCACGCCCGTGCAGCAGTTCCAGCAGGGTGACAGCGAAGTGTTCCTGATCAGCCTCAAGGCGGGCGGCGTGGGCTTGAACCTGACAGCCGCAGACACGGTGATCCACTTCGACCCTTGGTGGAACCCGGCCAGCGAAAACCAGGCCACCGACCGCGCCTACCGCATTGGCCAGGACAAGCCGGTGTTCGTGTTCAAGCTGATCACCCGGGGGACGGTGGAGGAGAAGATCCAGCTGTTGCAGCAGGAGAAGGCGGCGCTTGCGGCGAGCCTGCTCGATGGCGGGCAGGCCGGGCAATGGCGGCTGGGGGATGAAGAGATCGAAGCGCTGTTTGCACCGCTGCCCGGGAAGCGCGGGCGGTAACCCGGAAGCCTTCGCTGCCTGTACCGGCCTCTTCGCGGGCACGCCCGCTCCCACAGGGATATCAGTGCCCTCAAGGGCGGTGCCGTACCTGTGGGAGCGGGTTTACCCGCGAAGAGGCCGGCACAGGTACAACACTAATTTCGAAACCAGCGCTGCACCTGTGGGAGCGGGCATGCCCGCGAAAAGGTCGACGCGGTCAATCGACCAGCTGCGCCTCCCGCAACGCCCCCAACGCCTCCAGCCACCGTGGCTGCTGGCGATAATCCGTCCGCGCAAACCCTTGCCCACGCATCCGCGCAATCCGTGGCGACGGCTTTACCTTCATCCGCTGCGCCGCACTCAGCGCCAGCTCCGCCGCCGCCCGGTCGTTGCAGACCAGGCCCATGTCACAGCCAGCGCTCAACGCCGCTTCGATCCGGCTGGCCGCATCCCCGACGACATGTGCACCGGCCATCGACAGGTCATCACTGAAGATCACCCCGTCAAAGCCCAGCTCACCACGCAAGATGTCCTGCAGCCAACGGCGCGAGAAACCAGCCGGCTGGTTGTCGACCTGCGGATAGATGACATGCGCCGGCATCACTGCTGCCAATTGCCCGCTCAGGCGGGTGAACGGCACCAGGTCGGCCTGGCGCAGCTGTTCGAGGCTGCGCTCATCGGTGGGGATGGCCACATGCGAGTCCGCCTCGGCCCAGCCATGCCCCGGGAAGTGTTTGCCACAGGCCGCCATGCCCGCCGCATTCATGCCACGGATGAACGCCCCGGCCAGGTGCGTGGCGCGCAGCGGGTCACCTTCGAAGGCGCGGCTGCCCACCACGGCGCTGCGCTGGTGGTCCAGGTCGAGTACCGGGGCAAAGCTGAGGTCCAGGCCAACCGCCAGCACCTCGGTCGCCATCAGCCAACCGCACTGCTCGGCCAGGTACTCGGCGTTGTCATTGTCGGCCAGAGCACGCATGGCCGGCAGGCGCACAAAACCCTGGCGCAGGCGCTGCACGCGGCCGCCCTCCTGGTCCACCGCCAGGATCAGGTCGGGGCGGATGGCGCGGATCGACGCGCACAGCTCACGCACCTGGCGCGGGCTGTCGATGTTGCGGGCAAAGATGATCAAGCCGGCCACTTCAGGCTGGCGCAACAGGTGACGGTCTTCGGCGGTCAGCCATTTACCGGCGATATCCACCATCAGGGAGCCTTGCAGGCTGACAGTCATGGTTAATCCTTCATTGAAGACTGAGAGAAGCCCACTGGGGGCATGCGGCCTGCTCGATGCGTACCGGGCAATGGGCCGGCACCTGCTCGAACAGGCTTAGCAAATCGGTATTGCGCAGGCGTATGCAACCATGGGACAGCGCTACGCCCATGGGTTCCGTATCCGGGGTGCCGTGCAAGTAGATATAGCGGCGGAAGGTATCGACCGCGCCCAGGCGGTTGACACCCGGCTCACAGCCACTGAGCCAGAGGATGCGGGTGAGGATCCAGTCCCGGCCGGGGTATTGCGCATGCATGGCCGGCGACCACACCTCGCCGGTCCAGCGTCGCCCGGCCAATACCGCATTCAGCGGCAAACCCGCGCCGATCTTCGCCCGCACCTGGTGCAAGCCACATGGCGTGCAACCCGAGCCGTTGCGCTCGCCGGCGCCGTTGCGCGCCGTGGAAACCGGCAGGCGCACGCGCAGCTGGCCCTGGGCAAAACCATAGAGGCGTTGGTCGGCGAGGGAAATGTGCAGGAAGTCGAGGTCAGGCATGGGCGCTAGCTTAGCCGAAGCGCCCTGCCCCGCCCAGCCTTCAGGCCTTGACGGTGGTCGCGCTTGCGCTGGTCTTGGTACGCGGGCGCAATTGTGCGGCGGCCATGGCGTCGTCGGTAACACCGCTATCGGCACGCATGCCCGCAGCCAGGAACGGCACCATCAGGCGCATTACCTGCTCGATCGAGGTGTTGATGCCGAAATCGGTCTCGGCAATCGCACGCAGGGCCTTGATGCCGGACATGCTGAAGGCGGCGGCACCAAGCATGAAGTGCACGCGCCAGAACAGCTCCAGCGGCGGGATGCGCGGTGCGGCCTCGTTGACCAGCAGCATGTAGCGGCGGAACACCTTGCCGTACATGTCTTCCAGGTAGCGCCGCAGGTGGCCCTGGCTCTGGCTGAAGGCCAGGCCCAGCAGGCGCATGAAGATCGACAGGTCGTTGTTGCTGCGCGGCTGCACGACCAAAGCCTGCTCGACCAGCATTTCCAGCAGCTCTTCGAGGCTGGGCTTTTGCTCCGGCTTGGCCTGGCGCCGCTCCAGCTCACGCTCGAGGCTGGCGCAGAATGGCCCGAGGAAGCGCGAGAACACTGCCTGGATCAGAGCCTTCTTGGAACCGAAGTGATAGTTGACCGCCGCCAGGTTGACCCCGGCCTTGCTGGTAATCAGCCGCAACGAGGTTTCTGCGAACCCCCTTTCCGCGAACAGCTGCTCGGCAGCATCGAGAATGCGTTCAACGGTTTCCGATTGGGCCATGACTACTCCGACTACTCCGCCAGACAAACAGGTGTTTGAAACATACGTTTCAGCCCTGCTTCTGTCAAGGCTCGGTGACCGGTCGGTCGCCATTTAAAAGCGCCAGACGGGCGGCTGCAAGCGCCATTCCTGCTGTTTATTACAGGTTTTGGCTTGCAGCGCATCCAGTACTGTATATAATCCCAGTCACTGTACAAAAAGACAGAGCGCTCATCATGTTGAAACTGACGCCACGCCAAGCCGAAATTCTCGCGTTCATCAAGCGCTGCCTGGAAGACAACGGCTTCCCGCCGACGCGCGCCGAGATCGCTCAGGAGCTGGGCTTCAAGTCGCCCAACGCCGCCGAGGAGCACCTCAAGGCCCTCGCCCGCAAGGGCGCGATCGAGATGACCCCGGGCGCCTCCCGTGGCATTCGCATTCCCGGTCTCGAAGCCAAGGCCGAAGAAAGCGGCCTGCCGATCATCGGCCGGGTTGCGGCCGGTGCGCCGATCCTTGCCGAACAGCACATCGAGCAATCCTGCAACATCAACCCCGACTTCTTCCACCCCCAGGCCGACTACCTGCTGCGCGTACACGGCATGAGCATGAAGGACGTCGGCATCTTCGATGGCGACCTGCTGGCGGTGCATACCTGCCGCGAAGCCCGCAACGGCCAGATCGTCGTGGCCCGTATCGGCGACGAAGTTACCGTCAAGCGCTTCAAGCGCGAAGGCAGCAAGGTCTGGCTGCTTGCCGAGAACCCCGAATTCGCCCCCATCGAAGTTGACCTGGAAGAGCAGGAGCTGGTGATCGAGGGCTTGAGCGTCGGCGTCATTCGCCGCTGATCCAGGAGGCGTCATGCAGCAGTTCATTCACGCACCCGAGCAAGCCCAGTTGCCATTGTTCGAAGCATTCCTCGCCCAGCCCGTACTGCCTGGCCTGAAAGCCAGCGAAGTGGCGCGCAAGAGCAGCCAGCCCGAGCTGTTCAGCGAACTGTCGCTGCGCGGAGCCCCCGGGCACTGCCAAAGCCTGCTGGCACCGGTGCTACGCGAGCTGAGCGAAGAGGACGAGACCCGCTGGCTGACCCTGATCGCCCCACCATCGAGCCTGACCCAGGCCTGGCTGCGCGATGCCGGGCTTAACCGTGAACGCATCCTGCTGCTGCAACCTCGCGGCAATCAAAGCCCGCTTCAACTGGCTTGCGAAGCCTTGCGCCTGGGCCGCAGCCACACCGTGGTCAGCTGGCTGGGCAACGTCAACGCCACTGCACGCCAGCAACTGCTGCGTGCAGCCAGCGCCGGAAATGCACAAAGCCTGAACATCCGCCTTGGCTGATGTTCAGGCTTTGCCTGTCATTGCATGGAACCTGATACCCCTGCTGCACCTCAGTGCAGCACGCGTGGCCCTTCATCATGCTCAAGCTCGCCATCCATCAGGCGACCGGCCATCTGCACGCCCACGCTGAGCATGGCTTTGGCCACTTCCACATGCTGACCCTGCAGGAACGCCTTGGCGTCTTCCGAGAAATCCAGGGTTACCAGAGAGCCCTCATCCTCGGCGCGACGCAGTTCGATGCGGCCATCAGGCAACTCGACAATTTCCAGAAACGACGTAGACATAAATGGCAGTTCTCCGCGAAAGGCCAGCATTGTACCAGCCGTAGCGGCTATCAGCACTCACTCAACGCGTCACGGAAACGCCTCACCAGGCCCTTGAGGTTGTTGCGCCAGCTTTCCAGCTCGGCGCGCGACAGCGCCGGATGCTCGTTCTCATCGAGATTGACCGCCTGGATCAGTGGCTGGGTAACGTCGGTTTTCGCTGCTTTCTTCGCGACCGGTGGTCGGAACAAATCGGCATAAGCACCCAACATTTGCGCCAGCCAGGTTTCGCGCTGGCGCGCCAGTTCCAGCAGTTCAGCTACTTCCGGGATGGCGATGCCGTTCAGGGCATCGTCGGCCAGCGCTTGCTCTACCGTTGCTACGACAGGCAGGCGGTAGAAGCCACCGATCTCATGGCACATGCCCAACAATGCGCCGTAGAGATGGAACAGCGCCGACTCGCGTTCGGCCTGGACCAGGCCCTGAGCATTCATGGCCTGGCTTTGTTCGGCCTTGGCCATGGATTCCAGGGCGAGGCCGGCAAAGAACAGCTTCTGGTTGGTGCGGGTATAGAGTTCCTGGGCCATTTCAGTGCCCTCCCTAAGGCTGCAAGGCGGATAGCTGCATCATAAATGATTGGGGCCGCTTTGCGCCCCTTCGCGGCGGTTCGGCGCCCCGACTTGCCCGCTCCCACAGGAATTGCATCGAGCCCGAGGCCTACGCTGTACCTGTGGGAGCGGACAAGTCGGGGCGCCGAACCGCCGCGAAGGGCTGCAGAGCAGCCCCAATTACAGCGCTGTCAGATCAGCGCTTGTCTTCAACCTTCCACGCATTGCCGTCGTAGAACGCCTTCCAGCCGGTCGGCTTGCCATCAACCTCGGATTGCACATACTGCTCCTTGGTCTTGCGGCTGTAGCGAATCACCGCAGGGCGACCTTCCGGGTCCTTCTGTGGCGCATCGCACAGGAAGTGGTATTTCGGGTCGATCTCGTGTTTGTGCGGCACGATCTCCAGCACCAGCGGTGCGCGGGTTTCGCGGTTCTTGGGGAACTGGCTGGCGGCCAGGAACAGCCCCGAAGCGCCATCACGCAACACGTAGGTATCGTCGACCTTCTCGCACTTGAGCTCCGGCATGTCCACCTTGTCCATCTTCGGTGGCGCCGCCTCGCCACTCTTGAGCAGCTTGCGGGTGTTCTTGCACGCCGGGTTGGTGCAACCGAAGAACTTGCCGAAGCGGCCAGTCTTCAACTGCATCTCGCTGCCGCACTTGTCGCACTCCAGGCTCGGCCCTTCATAGCCCTTGATGCGGTAATTGCCTTCCTCGATCTCGTAGCCGGCGCAATCCGGGTTGTTACCGCAGATGTGCAGCTTGTGCTTCTCGTCCAGCAAGTAGGCATCCATCGCCGTGGCGCAGATCGGGCAGCGGTGCTTGCCCAGCAACACGCGGGATTCCGATTCGCCCTCGTCGTCAGCGGCAATTTCGTCGCCCGGCACCAGGTTGACGGTGGCCTTGCAGCGCTCTTTCGGCGGCAGGCTGTAGCCCGAGCAACCGAGGAACACGCCAGTGGAGGCGGTGCGGATCATCATCGGCCGGCCACATTCCTTGCACGGAATGTTGGTCATGGTCGGCTGGTTGGCGCGCATGCCGTCTTCGCTGGATTCGGCAGTCTGCAGCTTCTTGCTGAAGTCGCCGTAGAACTCGTCGAGCACGTTCTTCCAGTCACGCTCGCCCTGGGCCACGTCGTCGAGGTTCTCTTCCATGTCGGCGGTAAAGCCGTAGTCCATCAGGTTGGAGAAGCTCTCGGACAGGCGCTCGGTCACGATGTCGCCCATCTTCTCGGAATAGAAGCGGCGGTTGTGCAGGGTCACATAACCACGGTCCTGAATGGTCGAAATGATCGCGGCATAGGTCGACGGGCGGCCGATGCCTCGCTTTTCCATTTCCTTGACCAGGCTGGCTTCGGTGAAGCGTGCCGGTGGCTTGGTGAAATGCTGGCTCGGGTCGATCTGGATCAGCTTCAGCGCTTCACCCTGGACCATTTCCGGCAACACGTCGTCTTCGCCCGGTTTGCTCTGCTGCGGCAGCACACGGGTGTAACCGTCGAACTTGAGGATACGGCCCTTGGCGCGCAGCTCGAAGTCGCCTGCGGCCACGGTGACGCTGGTGGACAGGTACTGCGCCGGCGGCATCTGGCAGGCCAGGAACTGGCGCCAGATCAGCTCGTACAGGCGCTCGGCGTCGCGCTCCATGCCACTGAGCTTGGTCGGGTGGGTATTCACATCGGAAGGACGAATCGCTTCGTGCGCCTCCTGGGCGCCTTCCTTGCTGCCGTACACCAGCGCTGCTTCGGGCAGGTACTGCTTGCCGAACTCGCGCTCGATGTAGCTGCGCGCCATGTCCAGGGCGTCGGCCGACAGGTTGGTCGAGTCGGTACGCATGTAGGTGATGTAGCCGGCTTCATACAAGCGTTGGGCCATCATCATGGTTTTCTTCACACCGAAGCCCAGGCGGTTGCTGGCTGCCTGCTGCAGGGTGGAGGTAATGAACGGAGCCGACGGCTTGCTGCTGGTCGGGCGGTCTTCGCGCTTGACCACGCTGTAGCTGGAAGCCTTGAGCTTCTCGAGCGCTGCCATGGCCTGCGCTTCGTTGAGCGGCTTGAAGGCCTCACCTTTCTCGCGCGCCACTTCGAAACGCACCTTGGCGTTCTTGGCGGTGCCGAGGTCGGCGTGGATTTCCCAGTATTCTTCCGGGATGAACGCCCGGATTTCGCGCTCGCGCTCCACCACCAGCTTCACCGCCACCGACTGTACACGGCCGGCGGACAGGCCACGGGCGATCTTGGCCCACAGCAGCGGCGAAACCATGTAGCCGACCACGCGGTCGAGGAAGCGTCGCGCCTGCTGGGCGTTGACCCGGTCGATATCCAGCTCGCCTGGCTGCGAGAAGGCATCCTGAATGGCCTTCTTGGTGATTTCGTTGAACACCACACGCTTGTAGCGGGTGTCGTCGCCGCCGATGGCCTCGCGCAGGTGCCAGGCGATGGCTTCCCCTTCGCGGTCCAAGTCGGTTGCGAGATAGATGGTGTCGGCATCCTTGGCCAGGCGACGCAGCTCTTCGATCACCTTTTCCTTGCCAGGCAGGATCTCGTACTTGGCCTTCCAGCCGTGATCGGGGTCGACGCCCATGCGTGCCACCAGCTGGCGGCGGGCCTTTTCTTTCGGCGACAGGGCCGGAGCCTCACCCGCGGCCTTGCCACGCTTGGCGGCTGGCTCTTTGCTGGCGCTGGCCGAACCGCTGGTGGGGAGGTCTCGGATATGGCCGATACTCGACTTCACCACGTACTGGTTGCCCAGGTACTTGTTGATGGTCTTGGCCTTGGCCGGGGATTCCACAATGACCAGCGATTTGCCCATGGATCGGAGTATTCCTGAATCTGAAGATAAAAAACGCGTCAGGTGCCAGACGCGGCACCGCTATATATAGTGGCAAAAGTTTGAGGTCAAGTTCGGACGTTCACTCGTGCGACTTGCCCAGCAGCCCGGGCAGCCCCTCTTCGGCCTTGACCAAAGCAAAGCGTGGCACCTGCTCGCCGTCAACCTCGACGGACTCCTGGAACATCGAAAGTGGTCGTACCCAGAAGCTGTAATCACCATACAGGCATTGGTAGAACACCATCCACTCTTCGCTCTCGGAATGCCGCGCAACACTGAAGACACGGTACTCAGGCCCTTTGTAATGCCGGTACACGCCTGGTTGTATCTGCATGTTGCCCACCCTCTTGAATAAAACCTGAAAAAAACAAAACCGGGGCACAAGGCCCCGGTCGCTGTCCCGCTACGCGATCAGACGCGTTCGAAGACAGTGGTGATACCTTGGCCGAGGCCGACGCACATGGTCGCCACCCCCAGGGTGCCGCCATTCTGCTTCATGACGTTGAGCAGGGTGCCGGAAATCCGTGCCCCAGAGCAACCGAACGGGTGGCCCAAGGCAATGGCGCCGCCGTGCAGGTTAACCTTCTCATCCATCTTGTCGAGCACTTTCAGGTCCTTCAGCACTGGCAGGGCCTGTGCGGCAAAGGCTTCGTTGAGCTCGATGAAGTCGATGTCGGCCATGGTCAGGCCGGCACGCTTGAGGGCCTTCTGGGTCGACGGCACCGGGCCGTAGCCCATGATCGCCGGGTCGACACCGGCCACCGCCATGGAACGGATGACCGCCAACGGCTGGATACCCAGGTCCATGGCACGCTGGCCGGACATGACGATCATGCACGATGCACCGTCGGTGATCTGCGACGAGGTACCGGCAGTGACGGTACCGCCTTTCGGGTTGAACGCCGGCTTCAGCGATGCCAGGCCCTCGAGAGTGGTTTCCGGGCGAATGGTTTCGTCGAAATCGAACACCTTCAGGAAGCCGTTCTCGTCATAGCCCTGCATCGGGATGATTTCGTCCTTGAACTTGCCTTCGACCGTGGCCTTGTGGGCCAGCTGGTGCGAACGCAGGCCGAACAGGTCCTGCTGCTCACGGGTAATGCCGTGCATCTTGCCAAGCATTTCCGCGGTCAGGCCCATCATCCCGGAAGCCTTGGCGGCATGCAAGGACAGGTGCGGGTTGGGGTCGACGCCATGCATCATGCTGACGTGGCCCATGTGCTCCACGCCACCGACCACGAACACATCACCGTTGCCGGTCATGATCGCCTGGGCGGCGGTGTGCAGGGCACTCATCGACGAGCCGCACAGGCGGCTGACAGTCTGCGCCGCGGAGGTATGCGGGATCTGGGTCATCAGCGAGGCCATGCGGGCGATGTTCCAGCCCTGTTCGAGAGTCTGGTTGACGCAGCCCCAGATCACGTCCTCGACTTCTTTCGGGTCGACCTTGTCGTTACGTTCCAGCAGCTTGCTGATCAGGTGCGCCGACATGTCTTCGGCGCGGGTATTGCGGTGCATGCCACCCTTGGAGCGGCCCATCGGCGTGCGACCGAAGTCGACAATCACCACGTCTCTTGGATTCAGGCTCATATCAAATCTCTCGCTCTAGCTCGTTGACCGCTCAGTTGAAGAAGCGCTGGCCGTTCTTGGCCATTTCACGCAGCTTGGCGGTCGGGTGGTACAGCGGCCCCAGGTCAGCGTACTGATCGGCCAAGGCAACGAATTCGGCCACACCGATCGAGTCGATGTAACGCAGCGCACCACCGCGGAAGGGAGGGAAGCCAATGCCGTAGACCAGACCCATGTCGGCTTCGGCAGCGGTTTCGACGATGCCGTCTTCCAGGCAGCGCACAGTCTCCAGGCACAGCGGGATCATCATCCAGTTGATGATGTCCTCGTCGCTGACTTCACGCTGCTCGAAGACGATCGGCTTGAGCACGTCGAGCACGCTGGCGTCGGCGACCTTCTTCGGTTTGCCGCGCTTGTCGGTTTCGTAGGCGTAGAAGCCCTTGCCGTTCTTCTGGCCCAGGCGGTTGGCCTCGTACAGTGCGTCAACGGCCGAGCGGCGCTCGTCCTTCATGCGGTCCGGGAAGCCTTCGGCCATCACGTCGCGGCCATGGTGGCCGGTGTCGATGCCGACCACGTCCATCAGGTACGCCGGGCCCATCGGCCAGCCGAACTTTTCCATGACCTTGTCGATACGCACGAAATCGACACCGGCGCTGACAAGCTTGGCGAAGCCGCCGAAGTACGGGAACAGCACGCGGTTGACCAGGAAGCCCGGGCAATCGTTGACCACGATCGGGTTCTTGCCCATTTTCTTGGCGAAGGCCACGGTGGTAGCGACCGCCACCTCACTGGACTTTTCGCCACGGATCACTTCCACCAGCGGCATCATGTGCACCGGGTTGAAGAAGTGCATGCCAACGAAGTTTTCCGGGCGTTTGAGCGCCTTGGCCAGCAGGTTGATGGAAATGGTCGAGGTGTTGGAAGCGAGGATCGCATCGTCCTTCACCTGGCTTTCCACTTCGGCCAGCACGGCCTGCTTGACTTTCGGGTTCTCGACCACGGCCTCGACGACGATGTCGACATTGGCGAAATCGCCATAGGACAGGGTCGGGCGAATGGCGTTGAGTGCCTCGGCCATCTTGGCCGGGGTCAGGCGGCCCTTCTCGACGCGGTTGCCGAGCAGCTTGGAGGCCTCGTTCAGGCCCAGCTGGATGGCTTCCTCGCGGATGTCCTTCATCAGGATCGGGGTGCCCTTGACCGCCGACTGGTAGGCGATGCCGCCACCCATGATGCCGGCGCCGAGCACGGCAGCCTGCTTCACGTCATGGGCGATTTCATCATGCGCCTTGGCCTTGCGCTTGAGTTCCTGGTCGTTGAGGAACAGGCCGATCAGGCTCTGGGCAACCGAGGTTCTGGCCAGCTTGGCGAAGCCTGCGGCTTCAACTTCCAGAGCCTTGTCACGGCCGAAGTTGGCGGCCTTCTGGATGGTCTTGATGGCTTCGACCGGGGCCGGGTAGTTCGGGCCGGCCTGGCCGGCGACGAAGCCCTTGGCAGTTTCGAAGGCCATCATCTGCTCGATGGCGTTGAGCTTTAGCTTTTCCAGCTTGGGCTGGCGCTTGGCCTTGTAGTCCAGCTCACCACTGATGGCGCGCTTGACCAGGTCAAGGGCACCGGCCATCAGCAGTTCAGGTGCAACCACGGCGTCGACGGCACCCACTTTCAGGGCGTCTTCGGCGCGGTTCTCCTTGCCGGCGGCGATCCATTCGATGGCGTTGTCCGAACCGATCAGGCGCGGCAGGCGCACGGTACCGCCGAAGCCCGGGTAGATACCCAGCTTGACTTCCGGCAGGCCGATCTTGGCGCTGGTGGACATGACCCGGTAGTCGGCGGCCAGGCACATTTCCAGGCCGCCGCCCAGGGCGATGCCGTTGATGGCGGCGACGGTCGGCACTTCGAGGTCTTCGAAGGCGTTGAAGATGCGGTTGGCTTCCAGGTTGCCGGCGACCAGTTCGGCCTCGGGCAGCTTGAAGTTGTCGACGAACTCGGTGATGTCGGCGCCGACGATGAACACGTCCTTGCCACTGCTGACGATCACGCCCTTGACCGAGGCGTCGGCCTGGATGGCATCGACAGCCTGGCGCAGCTCGTTCAGGGTCAGGCGGTTGAACTTGTTGACGGACTCACCCTTGAGGTCGAACTTGAGCTCGACGATGCCACTTTCAAGAGCCTTAACCGTGATGGCTTTACCTTCGTAAATCATCAACTGATCTCCACGATATGGAAGCTGAACTGTACACGCCGATCGCTGCAGCAAAAGCAGGTTCAACTGCCCTGCCCCAGGCACACCCGTCAGCGCGCTAGTCGGAAGTATGGCTTGGCGTCATGACATACAAACGCTCAATTCATACGCCCGTTTGATTTGGGTGTGCACACATTCTCCGAAAAGATCGGCATTGTCAAATGCTCGCAAGCACGGTGAAAAATCGACTTTCCGGTCATTTTGTAGCGTCCAGGTACTAAACATGATGACGGTGATCGCTGGCCATTCATGTAGGCGATTGACCATGAGCCGCAGGAGATTGCTGTAGCTTCTGCCTTGCGCGGTGATCTCGAACGGCTACACTGGCACTTGCTTGAATACATACCCGGCCTGCCTGGCCTTTTCTGCGCAGCAGAACGCAAAGCGGCGACCTGGCACCCCACCCCTTCAGGGGATCGGCCAGGCCGCCGCTTTGTCGTTAATGCCCTGGAATACGCCGCAGCCCTGTGGGAACGGTGTCAGCCCTTAGCCACGTGATGGATGGTCAGGCCAGGGTTTCGAGGACATAGGCAACATCCTGCAACACAGCCGTATCGCCCCGCTCGGTCCAGTACAGCGCGATCATCCGGGCATCGGCCTCGACCTTGTAGACACTCGCCGGCAAGCGCGCCAGGGCCTCCATGAAGCGTGGGTCCTCGCACGGTTCACGCCACTGGTTCCACCACACACCAGGGGTGATCTGCCAGAAGCTGAAGCAGTCCTCATGCCCGCGGCGCCGTGCCCGGTGGTATTGCGGGCACGGGCTTGGTGGCTCCTTTTCCAGCCAGTGCGGCCACTGCTGCGGCGCCAGCTGCATGGCCAGGCCCATGCGCCGCGCCTCCAGGCGCAGCTTCATCTGCTCACTCTGCTTGCGCGAGGTGCGCAGCCAGGAAAGCGGGCTGAGAATCAGCGCAAGGATTGACACCACCAGCAATACCGTCATATCAGTAGTTCCCATAAAACGTTGCAAATGAGCTGGTTAGCCATTTTTCACGGAAGACCCGCCCGAAAGCGACCATACTTCTTCTATCGCGATTGTCAGGAGTTCCGCTCATGCAATACGAACATTTGTTGGTCGCCGTCGACCTGACCGAAGAATGCGACCCGGTGATCAAACGCGCCATGGCGCTAGCCGCGCCGTCGAATGCCAAGGTTTCGCTGGTACACATCGTCGAGCCGATGGCCATGGCGTTCGGCGGTGACGTGCCGATGGACCTGTCGCAGCTGCAACAGCAGCAGTTCGACCAGGCCAAGGAGCGCATGGAGCGCCTGTTCAACAAGTACCCGGATATTCATCGCGGTGACTCGCACCTGACCTACGGCCAGCCGCGCCAGGAAATCCACCAGCTGGCCAAGGACCAGAAGTGTGACCTGATCGTGGTCGGCAGCCATGGCCGTCACGGCCTGGCGTTGCTGCTGGGCTCCACGGCCAATGACGTGCTGCATGGCGCCCCGTGCGATGTACTGGCGGTGCGGTTGCAGAAGAAGGAATGATTCAACTTGTGCAGGCCTCTTCGCGGGCTTGCCCGCTCCCACAGGATCACCACATGCCTTCAAAGCTGTGGTGATCCTGTGGGAGCGGGCAAGCCCGCGAAGAGGCCGGGTCAGGCTAACGCCGATCAGCCTTCCAGCTCGGCCCAGCGCTCCACCAGCACATCCAGCTCACCCTGCAGCTTCTCGATTTTCGCCAGCACTGCCGAAGTTTCCGCAATCGGCCGCTGATAGAAGCCCGCCGCATTCACTTCTTCCTGGGCCTCGGCCATGCGCTGCTCCAGCTCGTCGATCTGCCCCGGCAGCATTTCCAGTTCACGTTGCAGCTTGTAGCTGAGCTTTTTCTTCGAAACCTCTTCCGCCGCCGGGGCAGCCACTGGCGCCGGCTTGGCCTCGACCTTCTCCACCACCGCGCTGTTGAGCGCAGACTTGCCGCCCTTGCTCTCGGTCACGCCCAGCAGCTTCGGTGAGCCCCCCTGGCGGATCCAGTCCTCGTAACCACCGACGTACTCGCGCACCTTGCCTTCGCCTTCGAACACCAGGGTGCTGGTCACAACGTTGTCGAGGAAGGCCCGGTCGTGGCTGACCATCAACACGGTGCCCTTGTAGTTGGACAGTACCTCCTCGAGCAGCTCGAGGGTTTCCACATCCAGGTCGTTGGTCGGTTCGTCAAGCACCAGCAGGTTGGCCGGCTTGCTGAACAGTTTTGCCAGCAACAGCCGCGCCCGCTCGCCACCCGACAGCGCCTTGACCGGCGTGCGGGCACGTTGAGGGCTGAACAGGAAGTCACCCAGGTAGCTCAGCACATGGCGGTTCTGGCCGTCGATCTCGATGAAATCGCGGCCTTCGGCCAGGTTGTCGATCACGGTCTTTTCCAGGTCGAGCTGGTGGCGCATCTGGTCGAAATAGGCCACTTCCAGCTTGGTGCCGCGCTCGACCTTGCCGGCGGTCGGTTCCAGGTCGCCGAGCATCAGCTTGAGCAGGGTCGTCTTGCCGGTACCGTTGGCGCCCAGCAGGCCGATGCGGTCCTCACGCTGCAGGACCATGGAGAAGTCCTTGACCAGCACCGGCCCTTCGGGGTGATGGAAGCTGACATTCTCCAGCACCATGACCTGCTTGCCGGACTTTTCCGCAGCCTCGATCTGGATGTTGGCCTTGCCCTGGCGCTCGCGGCGTTCGCTACGCTCCACGCGCAGGGCCTTCAGCGCGCGTACGCGGCCTTCGTTGCGGGTACGGCGGGCCTTGATGCCCTGGCGGATCCACACCTCTTCCTGGGCCAGGCGCTTGTCGAACAGCGCGTTGGCGGTTTCCTCGGCAGCCAGCGCGGCCTCCTTGTGCACCAGGAAGCTGGCATAGTCGCCATTCCAGTCGATCAGGCCGCCGCGGTCCAGCTCGAGGATGCGGGTGGCCAGGTTCTGCAGGAAGGAACGGTCGTGGGTGATGAACAGCACCGCGCCGTTGAAGCCACGCAGCGCCTCTTCAAGCCAGGCGATGGCACCGATGTCCAGGTGGTTGGTCGGCTCGTCGAGCAGCAGCAGATCGGGCTCCGACACCAGCGCCTGGGCCAGCAGCACGCGGCGGCGCCAGCCACCGGACAGCTCGGCCAGGGTCTTGTCGGCCGGCAGCTGCAGGCGGCTGAGGGTGCTTTCCACCACCTGCTGCAGGCGCCAGCCGTCACGGGCTTCCAGCTCGTGCTGGACGTGCATGAGTTTTTCCAGGTCTTCATCACCCTGGATGTTCAGGCTCAGGTGATGGAACTGCGCCAGCAACTCGCCCACGCCATCCAGGCCTGCGGCCACCACGTCGAACACCGTGCGTTCATCGGCCACCGGTAGCTCCTGCGGCAGCTCGCCGATCTTCAGGCCAGGGGCACGCCAGATTTCGCCGTCGTCGCCCTTCTGCTCGCCCTTGACCAGGCGCAGCATGCTCGACTTGCCGGTGCCGTTGCGGCCGATGATGCACACCCGCTCGCCACGAGCGATCTGCCAGGACACCTTGTCCAGCAGCGGCATGGCGCCGAATGCGAGGGACACATCGCTGAATTTGAGCAGGGTCATGTTGGTCTCCATAAATCGGGCGCGCATTCTACCTGACTTGGCCCACGACGGCATCCGCCTGGCCACCCCGCGAGGGCATTACGACATCTGGTCGAACTTAATATCCCGATACAAGCACAGTGCTTTCACCCGCCGCCGGCAAACGGCTAAGCTAAGGCAATAGCTTCCAACAGTGCTGGCTCCGCCGTCACTTCCCCATGGTTCAACTGCCCGGACGTATCATGCGCAGCCGCCTGTTACATATTGCATCCTGCCTGCTGCTCACCGCCGCCACCTGCGCGGCGCAGGCCACCGACCTTACCCTGCAACGCCAGTACTATGACGAGGCCAAGCGCGCACTGGCCAAAGGCGACAAAGGCCCGTACCTGCGCTATGCCCAAGCCCTCAGCGACTACCCGCTGACGCCCTATCTGGCCTACGACGAGCTCACTGCCCGGCTGAAAACCGCCAGCAACCAGGAAATCGAAGGCTTCCTCGCCAAGCATGGCGACCTGCCCCAGGCCAACTGGATGAAACTGCGCTGGTTGCGCTGGCTGGCCGAACGCGGCGAATGGGACACTTTCGTCAAGTACTACGACCCCAAGCTCAACTTCACCGAACTGGATTGCCTCAACGGCCAGTACCAGCTCAGCCACGGCCTGCGCGCCGAGGGCTACGCCACCGCCGACAAACTGTGGAATGTCGGCAAGTCGCAGCCGGCCACCTGCGACACTCTGTTCGCCATGTGGGCGGCCGAAGGCCAGCTGACCGAGGCCAAACGCTGGCAACGCACCAAGCTGGCGGCCCAGGCGCGCAACTACAGCCTGGCCAACAACCTGGTCAAGACCCTGACCACCCTCGCCCCGCAGGGGCGCCTGCTGGTCGATGTGGCGCAGAAGCCCGAGCTGCTCAACCAGCCATCGCGTTTCAGCCCGGTCAACGAAGCCATGTCCGACGTAGTCAGCCTCGGCCTGCGCCGCCTGGCCCGGCAGGACCCGGAGCGGGCCATGGCGCTGCTCGACGACTACGCCCAGCGCATGCACTTTTCCCGTGACGAGAAGGTGGCCATCGCCCGCGAAATCGGCCTGACCCTGGCGCGCCGCTACGACCCGCGCGCGCTCGACCTGATGACCCGCTATGACCCGGAACTGCGCGACAACACCGTCAGCGAATGGCGCCTGCGCCTGCTGCTGCGCCTGGGCCGCTGGGAGGACGCCTACCAGCTGACCCGCCGCCTGCCCCAGGACCTGGCCAGCAGCAGCCGCTGGAAGTACTGGCAGGCGCGCAGCCTGGAACTGGCGCAGCCGAACAACCCGCAAATCCCGCTGCTGTACAAGACCGTGGCGCGTGAGCGCGACTTCTACGGTTTCCTCGCCGCCGACCGGGCACAGACCCCATACCAGCTGAACAACAAGCCGCTGGTGCTCAGCCCGCAACTGGTCAACAAGGTACGCAACACCCCGGGCATCCGCCGCGCGCTGGAGTTCCACGCGCGCGGCCAGATCGTCGAAGGCCGCCGCGAGTGGTACCACGTCAGTCGCCACTTCAGCCGCGATGAAATGGTCGCCCAGGCGCGCCTGGGCTACGACCTGCGCTGGTACTTCCCGGCCATTCGCACCATCAGCCAGGCGCAGTACTGGGACGACCTGGACATTCGCTTCCCGATGGCCCACCGCGACACCCTGGTACGCGAGGCCAAGGTCCGCGGCCTGCATTCGAGCTGGGTATTCGCCATTACCCGCCAGGAAAGCGCCTTCATGGAAGATGCCCGCTCGCCGGTGGGTGCCAGCGGCCTGATGCAGCTGATGCCGGCCACGGCCAAGGAAACCGCGCGCAAGTTCAGTATTCCGCTGGCGTCCCCGGCGCAGGTGCTCAACCCGGACAAGAACATCCAGCTGGGCGCGGCCTACCTGAGCCAGGTGCACAGCCAGTTCAACGGCAACCGGGTGCTGGCTTCGGCGGCCTACAACGCCGGGCCGGGGCGGGTGCGCCAGTGGCTGAAAGGCGCCAAGCACCTGAGCTTCGATGTGTGGGTGGAGTCGATCCCGTTCGACGAAACGCGCCAGTACGTGCAGAACGTGCTGTCGTATTCGGTGATCTACGGGCAGAAGCTGAACTCGCCGCAGCCGCTGGTGGACTGGCATGAGCGGTACTTCGATGACATGTGATCGTCGCTGAGCCTGTGCCGGCCTCTTCGCGGGCTTGCCCGCTCCCACAGGTATTGCACCGGTTCTGAATGCGGTGCAGTACCTGTGGGAGCGGGCAAGCCCGCGAAAGGGCCAACTATTCCAGAATCTCGACCGGCATCCCCACCTCCAACCACCCGCTGCCATCCACCGCCAGGTTCTGCCCGAAAAGCACATCCCCCTCTCTTTCGCGGAAGGTCCTCAGTGTGGCCATCGGCTCACGGTCCTCGCTGCGCTCGCCGGTAGCCGGGTCGATGGTCGTGAATATGCAGCGCACACTCGGCTTGAGCACGCGAAACTCCAGGCTGCCGATACGAATCCGCTTCCAGCCATCTTCGGCAAACGGTTCCGCGCCCTGCACCACCAGGTTGGGCCGAAAACGCAGCATCTCCATGGGCCGACCAACACGCCGGTTGAGCTCGTCCAGCGAACCCTGGCCGATCAGCAACAAGGGGAAACCGTCGGGGAACGCCGCACGGTCACTGTTCAGGCCATAACCATTGGGCAGATAACGCGCGCGCTGCTCCGGGCAATGCACCAGCCGCACGGCCTTGCCCAGCAACTCGCTCAGCCAGCCCGCCGCCGCATCGCCCGCGTCCGGCACACGCAGGGTATCGCGCCAGATGGTCACGCCACGCAGGGCGTCATCGGCAGGTGGCACAGGAACCTGCAAGGGTGCCTGCCCTGGCGCTTCCAGCAGCAACTGGCCACTATCATCAGCGCTTGCCTTGATCTGGCCTAGCTGAGGCCAGGCGCGCTGGGTCAGGAAGCGTCCGTTGTCTTCCTCCACCACCATCCAGCGCCGGTCACCCTGCAACCCCAGCAACCCCACCGCTGAAGCCTGCAGGCGTTGCCCCTGCCCCGACTTCACCGGGTACCGATACAGCTCACTGAGAAACATCCCTGCCGCCTCGCGTCATGCCAAAACGCCAAGCTTATACCCGACAGGAGCCGGGATCACGCAGTGGCGGCGTCCAACAACAGGCGCTGCTTGACCACATCGACCAGGCGATCGGGCTGGAACTTGGACAGGAAGTTGTCGCAGCCCACCTTCTTTACCATCGACTCGTTGAAACTGCCCGACAGCGAAGTGTGCAGCACCACGTAAAGCTGGCGCAAACGGGCATCGTCACGGATCTCGGTAGTCAACCGGTAGCCGTCCATTTCCGGCATCTCGGCGTCGGTGAATACCATCAGCAATTTCTCGCATACGTTCTCACCTGCGTCGGCCCAGCCCTTGAGCATGCGCAACGCCTTCAAGCCATCACTGGCCACGTGCAGCTTCACGCCCAGCTGGGACAGCGTATCGCGCAATTGCGCCAGGGCCACGCTGGAATCGTCCACCAGCAGCACTTCTCGACCGCGGGCCCGGGCCAGCACCGGGTCAGCGAGCTTGTCGCCGGAAACCCGGGCGTTGTATGGCACGATTTCGGCCAACACCTTCTCAACGTCGATCACCTCCACCAGCTTGTCATCGACCTTGGTGATGGCGGTCAGGTAATGCTGGCGACCGGCGCTGGACGGCGGCGGCATGATCGCCTCCCAGTTCATGTTGACGATGCGATCGACACCGCCCACCAGGAACGCCTGCACCGAGCGGTTGTATTCGGTGACGATGATGGTGCTGTCCGGTCCCGGCTGCAGCGGTCGCATGCCGATCGCCTGGGACAGGTCGATCACCGGCAGGGTCTGGCCGCGCAGGTTGACCACCCCGCAGACAAAAGCGTGGCGCTGGGGCATCAGGGTCAGCTTGGGCAGCTGCAGCACTTCCTGCACCTTGAACACGTTGATCGCGAACAGCTGGCGGCCGGCCAGGCGGAACATCAGGATTTCCAGGCGGTTCTCGCCCACCAGTTGCGTGCGTTGGTCTACCGTGTCGAGAATGCCAGCCATTGGAAAACCCCCAGCCTTGAGTCGAAAAAAGTGAAATCATCCACCCTGTATCGGCGGCTTCACGCACACCTTGACCCTTGCGGGAAAATGCCGTGAAGGCAATTGATATCACTTTAACATCATGATCTACTGCGATCAGCGCCGCAGGAGCCAGATGGCCGGCAAAAGTTCCCCACCTGAGCCCTTTATCAGGGAAACCCTTAGCCACAATCGGGCGCAACCTGATGTTCGCGATATCCTTTAGCCATTAATGTGACGCCATTCTCATTGCATGAATGGAGTCAGGCTTTTGCTAGCTATCGTTTTGGCGTGCCCGCCCCCTGCGCCTGCCCCACGCGCGGGAGCTGCATGATGGACAGCGCCTTATCGTTCGATGACGCCCTGCAGGGTTTCCTGCTGGATGCCCAGGTGTTGCTGACCCAGGCCCAGGAATGCCTGCAGCATCTGGAGCTGATCGACAACGACCCGGATGCCTGCCGCTGCCTGGACAATGCCCTCGACAGCCTCGCCCGGCAGGCTACGCACCTGGGCCTGCGCGAAGTTGCCCATTACACCACTGCCCTGCAACAGCTGCTGGCACCGGCCTGCCACAGCGGTTGCCTGCAGCGCGAAGCCCTGCCCGCAGTAGGGGCCTGCCTGACTCTGCTGGCCTGGCAGCTGGAACTGGTCGATCCGTGTACCGGGCGGCTCAACCTGGACATCGGCGAGCAGCTGGTGCTACTGGGTGAACTGGCCAAAGTCGTGCAGCAACCCCTTGCGCAAGCCTGCACGCACTGCGACGAGCAAGGCAACGTGTGCATCCACCCGCATGACGAGACGGCAGACAGCACGCCCCCTGGCCGTTCATCCCCCAGGTATTGACCCGGCGCACAGTGTATCCGGCCGCGTTCGTTCAAGACCGCCATGGGCGCCTCTGGAATTTCTCGAATTTTTTCCAACTTGCCGGGCGGCAAATGCGTGTTGCACGATCAGACAGGATGGCACTTGGCTACCCGCAAGCGCCCGCCCCACTGGCGTTTCAAAGCGTTACCCAGCCGCGACCGATGCAGTGCAAGGTGGTAATATGCACCGCTCAAACGCTTGCAACCTGCAGCAAGGTCGCAAGTTTTGGTGATCGGAAAACAATCAATCGAAAGTACTGCTCCAAAGCCTCTGACAAGGATTGTGCAAGGCCTCCACCAGCAATACTTCAGTGGCTTCCCTACCTATGTTCCCACGCTTGAAGACTCCTTTGCGTTGCTGCTCCCGCGCTGCCCTGCTGCGCTGGGCGACGGTCGGGCTGTGCGTGGCCTCGCTTGGCGCCAACCTGCTGCTGTACCTGGCCGACCAGGCGATCCCGGCCAGCCTGCTGGTGCTGCAGCTGGCTGCCACGCTGAGCGCCGCCGTGCACTTGGGCCTGGGCGCCAGGTCGATCAGCTTGCGCCCCGCGGAACTGGCCGAGCGCATGCTCAAGGTCCAGGAAAACGAGCGCCAGCATCTGAGCCGGGAACTGCACGACGATATCGGCCAGTTGCTCACCGCCGCCAAGCTGCAGCTGCAGTGGCTGCAACGGCGCATGCCCGATGAGCTGCAAGGCCACTGCGACGCCTTGCGCAGCACGCTGGATGACACCCTGGGCAACGTGCGCGATGTCTCCGCCCTGCTCAACCCGCGGCAGTTGGCTAGCCTTGGCCTTGAAGCCAGCCTGCGCGCGCACCTGATGCGCACGCTGGGCAACAGCGGCGTGCACTGGAGCCTGGCGTGCAATCAGCGCCTGGGCGGCATCGACGAGGCGGTGGCCATGGCGGTGTTCCGCATTACCCAGGAAGCCGTGACCAACATGCTGCGCCACGCCCAGGCACACAACCTGGTCGTCCGTCTGCAGCGCACCCCCGAGGGGTTGGCGTTGTCGATTCACGACGATGGTCGTGGCTTCGTGCCCGCCAGGCAACCGGCCGAAGCAGGCCAGCGCGGCTTGGCCGGGATGCAGGAGCGGGTAACCGCGTTGCAGGGCAGCCTGGACATTACCAGCCAGCTCGGCCTGGGCACGCGCATCGAGGCGGTGTTTCCATGGCCTCCGCGCACCCAGCAACGCGCCAGGAGTACTGCCACCCATGACCTGTAGACTGCTGCTGGTAGACGACCACTCGCTGATCCGCGCAGGGGTGCGCGCACTGGTCTGCGACATCCCTGGCTATGAGGTAATCGGTGAGGCCGACGACGGCAGCCAGTTGCTCGAACAGGTGCGCAAGCTGGCACCGGACATCGTCTTGCTGGATATTTCCATGCGCTCGACCAGCGGCCTGGATGCCCTCACCCAGCTGCGCGCCAGCGGCAGTGCCTGCAAAGTGCTGATCCTGTCGATGCATACCGACCCGGACCTGATCATGCGCGCCCTGGAAAGCGGCGCCCACGGCTACCTGCTCAAGGACACCAGCGCCACCGAACTGGAGCAGGCCCTGGCCGCGGTACGCAACGGCGAGCGTTACCTCAGCCCAGCCATCGCCCATACGGTCATCAACCAGGCTCTGCAGCGCGCCAGGCAGGGCAAGCAGCCCGCTGGCGAGCGGCATAACCTCACGGCGCGACAACTGGAAATCCTGCGCCTGATCGTGCGCGGCAAGTCCACCCGGGAGATCGCCACCGGCCTGGGCCTGTCGATCAAGACCGTGGAAACCCACCGCTCGCAGATCATGAAACGCCTGCAGATCCATGACGTGGCCGGCCTGGTGCTGTTCGCCGTGCGCGAAAAAATCATCAGTCTGGACGACTGAGCAGCGGCGAGCCGTCCGGCAGGTGCAGGCGCAGTGCAGCGGGCCTGGCCTGGAAGCGCAACTTGTCGGCCTGCACAGGCTCGCCATCAAGGTTGATGTCCAGCCCTTGCGAGCACTTGATCTCGACCCAGGGCAACCTGGCCCTGACGAACAGCCCGTTACCGGCCAACAGTTCACGCAGCGTCCCTACCATCTCCTGTGGTGCCGGCAGGATGGCAATGTCGAGCAAGCCGTCGTCCACCAGGGCCTCGGGGCACAACTCTTGCCCACCGCCGGCCTGGCGGCCATTGCCGATCCCCAACGCCAGCAGGTCACCCTGCCAGTGGAAACCCGGCCCTTGCAGCTCCACCGAGGCCGCCTGCAGTTCGCTGAAGCGCGACAACCCGGTGAACAGGTAGGCGGCCGCGCCCAGCACTTTCTTCAGGTCTTCGGAGGTGTTGGCCGTGACCTGGCTGCCAAAACCGCCCGTGGCCATGTTCAGGAACAACTGGTCGCCGGCCTGGCCCAGGTCTGTTGGCCGTGCGGGCAGGTTCAGCAAGGACAGTGCCGTGGCAGGCTCCAGGGGTATGCCGGCAGCCTTGGCAAAATCATTGGCCGTGCCCAGCGGCAACAACGCCAGGCTGGCCTGTGTACCCGCCAGGCCCATGGCTTCGGCAACATCGCGCAGCGTTCCATCCCCGCCTCCTGCAACAATATGGCCGTAACCGGCAGCCAGCGCCTCGTTGACCAGCCGCGGGGCGTCACCGGCCTCCCAGGTGACCCGCACATCCAGCACCCAGCCGCTGTCGCGCAGGCCGTGCACGGCGCTGCGCACGTCTTCGTTCATGGCCTGCTTGCCGTGCAGGATCAGCATTGCCTTGCGCTCTTGCATGTGCGCGCCTCCTTGTAGTGATCAACCCAGATCTCGACCCTCTGCAATTGCGGATCGTTGCATGCGCCCGAAAAAATAGCAGGCCAACGCGATCGATTGTAGGAGCGGCCTTGTGTCGCGACAGGGCCGCAGAGCGGCCCCGGCGATGTGCGCGGCGAAGCTGAAAACGTGGGGCCGCTTCGCGCCCCTATCGCGACACAAGGCCGCTCCTACAATTGATCGCGCTTAACCGACAAGCGTTGGCCTGTCTTTTTCCCACGCCTGGCAATGCACGGCTATGCTCAGCAGATACACTTTCTTGCCATGGACGCGCCCCCGGTAGTGGTTTCACCACTGCTGACCACGGGCGCGTCTTGCTATCCGCAGCCTTTTAGCGAGGATTCCGGGTCATGCGCATTCTCTGGACACTGCCGTACCTGCCCTGGCCGACCACCAGTGGCAGCAAGACCCGGCAATACCATCTGATACGCGCACTGGCACAGCGGGGCCACCGCATTACCCTGCTGGTGCAATCGAAGATCCCCCTCGGCGATGCTGCACGCGAGGCCCTGGAACCTTTGCTCGAACGCCTCATCGTGCTACCCCGCCGGCCCCTGCACAGCCCGCTGAACCTGCTGGCCTCGCCGATCATCGACTACCCCATGCGGGCCATCATCAATGGCCTGGCCCCTTGCCTGCGGCACCGCTTCGAGCAATTGCTGGACGAGCCCTGGGACGTGATCCAGATCGAGCACAGCTACAGCTTCCAGCCCTTCGAAAAGGCCCTGCAGGCACGCGGGCTGCCCTACATGCTCAGCGAACACACCTTGGAGTCGGTGATGGGTGGCGCCAGCCATGATCGCCTGCCGCTGTGGCTGCGCCCGCTCAACGCCTTCGACCGCTGGCGCTATCGACGCTGGGAACAGCGGGTATTGCGCCAGCCCAGCGAACTGGTGGCGGTCAGCGCCCACGATGCCGAGCTGATCGCACACATCAGCGGGCGCACGGTTAACGTGGTGGTCAATGGTGTGGACTGTGACTTCTACCAGCACGTGCAACCCGCCCTGCACAGCCAGCGCCTGCTGTTCGTTGGCAATTTCGAGTATGGCGCCAACCTGGAGGCCATCGAATGGGCGCTGGAGGACATCATGCCCCAGGTGTGGCAGAGCAACCCGGCAGTACGCCTGGCGATTGCCGGGCATGCCATGCCGGCCAGCTGGAAACTGCACTGGAGCGACCCCCGTATCGAATGGTTCGGCTACCGCCCCGACCTGCGTGAACTGCAGCGGTGTTCGGCACTGTTCTTCGCACCGCTGCGCTATGCCGGTGGCTCCAAGGTGAAAATCCTCGAAGCGATGGCCGCCGGATTGCCGGTGATCACCACCGGCAAAGGCGTTTCTGGCCTGGCCGCGAACAACGGTGAACACTACCTGGGCAGTGAGGATGGCGACCAGTTGGCGCTGCTGATCACCCAGTTGCTCAACCAGCCCTGGCGCATGAGCCAGTTGAGCGATGCCGGGCGCCAGCTCGCCCGCCAGTACCACGACTGGAGCGTGGCTGCCCAGCAACTGGAAAACGTCCACAGGCGCCTGGCCCAGGCGGCTCCGGCCGAAGCTGCGCCGCTGGCCAGTGCCTGAATGGGCCGCTCAGCCAAGTAGCTCGCTGAAGGGAATGAACGGCACGCTGTCACCCTGTTTCGGCGTACTGCCTTCGCGTACTTCCACCAGCCCATCGGCCCAGGCCGCGCTGCGCAGCACGCCAGAACTCTGGTTCTTGTAGATGTGCACCTGGCCCTGTTCGATGCGGGCGCGCAGGTACTCGCGGCGCGTGCCGGGCTTGGGCCAGTCAAAGCCGGCCGGCATGTCGAACCGCAGGGGCGTGACATCGGCCACGCCCTGACGCCGCAACAGGTAGGGCCGGGTCAGCAGGGCGAAGGTGACCAGGGTCGAGGCCGGGTTGCCCGGCAGGCCGATGACCGGCACACCCTGGAAGTGGCCGAACGTCAGCGGCTTGCCTGGCTTGATCGCCAGCTTCCACAAGGCCAGTTCACCGGCTTCGCGCAGGGCGGCGCCGAGATAGTCGGCTTCGCCCACCGAGACACCGCCGGTGGACAAAATCAGGTCGACATCGCCCAGTTCGGCCAGGCATGTACGGGTGCGTTCCAGGTCATCCGGCAAAATGCCCGCATCGACGACCTCGCAACCCAGGCGCTGCAACCAGCTGACCAGCAGCCGGCGGTTGCTGTTGTAGATCTGCCCCGGCCCCAGCGGCAGGCCAGGCTCGACCAGTTCGTCACCGGTGGACAGCACCGCCACCCGTACCTTGCGCACGACATCCAGGCGGCCGTGGCCCAAGGTGGCCGCCAGGCCCAGCTCGATCGGCCCCAGCCGGGTGCCGGCGCTCATCACCTGTTCGCCCTTGCGGGTTTCCTGGCCTTGGGGGCGAATGTTCTGCCCGGTTTTCAACGGTTCGAGAAAGCGTACCCGGCCGTCTTCTGCCACTTCGGTGTTTTCCTGCATCTCGATGCAGTCGGCACCTTCGGGCAGCGGTGCCCCGGTGAAGATGCGTGCGCAAGTGCCCGCTTGCAGCGGCTGCGGCGCATGGCCGGCGAAAATCCGCTGGCTGACCGGCAGTGGTTCGCCCCGCGAGTCAGCCAGGCGCAGGGCGTAACCGTCCATGGCGCTGTTCGGCCAAGGCGGCAGGTCGAGCGAGGCCACCAGGTCAACGGCCAGCACACGGCCCTCGGCTTCGGCCAGTGGCAGGTTCTCCGTGCCGCCGATCGGGGCCGCTTCGGCCAATGCCAGCAGTTGTTCCAGGGCCTGCTCCACCGGCATCAGCGGCCGGGCCTGGCTGACCTCAGCCACGGCTGTCACAGGCCGCTGCCTGTTTCAAATGCGCGACGAAGTTGCAAGGGCGATGGCGGGCATCCAGCTGTTCGGCGAGGATACCGTCCCAACCGGTGCGCACCGCGTTGGTCGAGCCCGGCAGGCAGCACACCAAGGTACCGTTGGCCAGCCCGGCCAGGGCCCGCGATTGCACAGTGGAGGTGCCAATGTCGGCCACGGAAATCTGCCGGAACAGCTCACCAAAACCTTCTACCTGCTTGTCCAGCAGGCAGGCCACGGCCTCGGGCGTGCTGTCGCGGCCGGTGAAGCCGGTGCCGCCGGTGATCAGCACCACCTGAACGCTGTCATCGGCAATCCAGGTGGCGACCTGGGCGCGAATCTTGTACAGGTCGTCCTTCAGCAGCACGCGTTCGGCCAAGCGATGGCCGGCGGCGCTCAGCCGGTCGACGAACAGCTGGCCGGAGGTGTCGGTGTCGAAGGTGCGGGTGTCGCTGACCGTGAGCACGGCAATGTTCAACGGCACGAAGGGGGTATCTGCCTTGGCTTTCATGAGGGTCCGTCACAACAGGATGGGATGGCCGCAGTTATAACACAGCACACGCCCGTCAAAGCGCGACACCCTAGGCCCTTGCCCTTGATCAATGCCCCGGCTTTGCCGCTATGCTGCACTGTAGACGGAACTTGCCTGGACGCCCTGCGTCTTAATGTCATCTAGCACCATCGCACTGGAGAAACACGATGATTCAACGGACCCTACCCGCCTTCCTGCTCGCCTTGGGCCTGGGCGCCCTCGCTGGCTGCGCATCGCCAACCGTCATTACTCTGAACGACGGCCGCGAAATCCAGGCCACCGACACACCGAAGTTCGATGAAGACTCGGGCTTCTACGAATTCGAGCAACTGGATGGCAAGCGCACGCGCCTGAACAAGGACCAGATCCGCACCGTCAAGGAGCTGTGATTGCAGCCTGTTTTTTGCAAAGGCCCTTTCAACAACAAGGGCTTGCGTGCAAAAAAAGGATGCAGTAGGATTTCTTCCATCGGAGTGTAGCGCAGCCAGGTAGCGCGTCTCGTTCGGGACGAGAAGGCCGCAGGTTCGAATCCTGTCTCTCCGACCAGGTCCTCAACAAAAAGCCCGCCATTGTGCGGGCTTTTTGTTGTGCATTGAAAAGTGTGTCAGTGCGACACCTCAGCCTCCACCGGCACATACAGCAACTGCAGGCGCTCGCTGCTCCAGGCCCGGGTCTGGTTGGTCAGCGCCAGGTTGTTGTTCAGCTTCTGCCCATAGCTCGGCACGATTTCCTTGAGCCTGGCCTGCCAGGCGGGCGACTGGATACGGTCCTTGAAGGTCTTTTCGAGCACGGTCAGCATGATCGGCGCCGCAGTCGAAGCGCCCGGCGAAGCCCCCAGCAACGCGGCGATGCTGCCGTCCTGGGCCGCCACCACTTCGGTACCGAACTGCAGCACACCGCCCAGTACCGGATCCTTCTTGATCACCTGCACCCGCTGGCCGGCCTGCAGCAGCTTCCAGTCTTCGTTCTTGGCGTTGGGGAAGTACTCGCGCAGCGCGTTCATGCGGTCATCGAAACTGAGCATCAACTGCCCCATCAGGTAAGTACTGAGGTCGATATTGTCGATACCGGCATTGACCATGGGCAGCACGTTGTGGCTGTTCAGCGAGGCGAACATGTCCAGCAACGAGCCATGTTTGAGGTACTTGGTGGAGAAGGTGGCGAACGGGCCGAACAGCAGCACCTGCTGGCCATCGATCATTCGTGTATCCAGGTGCGGTACCGACATCGGCGGCGCGCCGACCGAGGCCTTGCCGTACAGCTTGGCCTGGTGGCGGGCGACCAGGTCGGGGTTGTCGGTCATCAGGAACTGGCCACCGACCGGGAAGCCGGCATAGCCTTCGGCTTCGCGGATGCCCGACTTCTGCAGCAGCTTCAGCGCACCACCACCGGCACCAATGAATACGAAGCGGGCGTTGATGGCCTTTTCCTTGCCTCCGTTGGCCAGGTCGGCCACTCGCACCTGCCAGGTGCCGTCGTCGTTGCGCACGATGTCGCGCACTTCATGGCGCAGGTTCAGCGACACGTTGGGGTTGCGGGTCATTGCGGCGAACAGCTGGCGAGTGATTTCGCCAAAGTTCACGTCGGTGCCGATGGCCATGCGCGTGGCAGCGACCTTCTGCCCCGGGTCACGCCCTTCCATCACCAGCGGTGCCCACTTACGGATCTGCTCATGGTCTTCGGAGATTTCCATGCCGCGGAACAGCGAGCTGTGCTGCAGAGCATCGACGCGCTTGTGCAGGAAGGCAACGTTGTCGTCACCCCAGACAAAGCTCATGTGCGGCACGTTGTTGATGAACGACTTCGGGTTGCTCAGCACACCCTGCTCGACCTGGTAGGCCCAGAACTGCTTGGACACCTCGAACTGCTCGTTGACCCCCACAGCCTTGCTGATGTCGATGCTGCCGTCCTTGCCGACGCTGGTGTAGTTGAGCTCGCAGAACGCCGAGTGACCGGTACCGGCGTTGTTCCAGGCATTGGAGCTTTCTTCGGCGACCTGACCCAGGCGTTCGTAGACGTCGACCTTCCAGGAGGGCTCAAGCTCGGTGAGGTACGTGCCCAGGCTGGCACTCATGATGCCACCACCGATCAGCAGCACGTCGACGGTCTTTTCCGGTTCCGCGGGTTTGGAGCAGCCGATGACGCCCAGGCAGAGGAACGTCAGCAGGAATTTCTTCATTGATGTTATCCAGTTGTTGTGTACACGCGCGCCGCCTTGAGCAGGGAACGTGCCAACTGGGTCTGGAGCATTGAATACAGGGGGTGAGCGACGGGGAGCATGGCGACAATCCGCCAGAGGGGCCGGATGCACTGCAATGAAATGGCGGATTTCCCCGCCTTGCGCTGCCCTTGCAGGAGCGGCCTTGTGTCGCGATGGGCTGCAAAGCAGCCCCCTGCGATATCCACACTGTTGCCGAGATATTGGTGCCGCTGTGCGGCCCATCGCGACACAAGGCCGCTCCTACAGGGACCGCATCAGGCATGAAAGGGCATCAGGCGGTGAGCCGGGAGGTGACTTCGCCCAGCTGCCCCGACAACCCATGCAGGCGCTGCCCCGCCTGCTCGGTATGCTGCACGGCCTGCTGGTTGGCGGTGGCGATACGGGTGATTTCGATCAGGTTGCGCGAAATGTCTTCGGCCACGCTGGTCTGCTCTTCGGCCGCCGTGGCGATCTGCCGGTTCATGTCGCGGATCGCCTCCACCGCCAGGGTGATGCGCTGCAGCATCTGCCCGGCCTGCTGCACCTGCTCGGCGCCCTCCTCGCTGCGCTGCTGGCCGCTTTCGATGGCCTTGACCGCTTCCACCGCCCCCAACTGCACCGCGTCGATGATCTGGTGGATCTCGGCAATCGACGCCGCCGTGCGCTGGGCCAGGCTGCGCACCTCATCGGCGACCACCGCAAAACCACGCCCGGCCTCGCCGGCACGGGCCGCTTCGATGGCCGCGTTGAGCGCCAGCAGGTTGGTCTGCTCGGCAATGCCGCGGATCACTTCAAGGACTTTGCCAATACGTGTGCTGTCATGCTCCAGGTCGCGAATCACCGCCGCCGTACCGGCAATTTCGCGGTTGACCACGCCAATGATATCGATGGTCTGCTGCATCACCTGCTCGCCCGCTTGGGCACTGTGGTCGGCGTCGTCCGCCGCACGGGCGGCCTCGGCGGCGTGGCGCGCGACTTCCTGGGCGGTGGCGGACATCTCATGCATGGCCGTCGCCACCCGGTCAGTGCGCTGGAACTGGTCGTGGGTGCCACGGGCCATGTCGCCGGCGATACTGCGCAACTGGCCACTGGCGCCTTCCAGTTCCTGGGCGTTGTCCTGCAGCCGGCCGACGGTGTCGGCGAGAAAGTCACGCAGGGTATTGGCGGCCCGCGCCAGGCGACCCAGTTCGTCCTCGCGACGGCTGTCTACCCGGGCAGCAAAGCGGCCCTGGCTAAGTTGCGCGACATACTCGATCAACTGCCGGATCGGCTCGATCAGGCTGCGGTTGACCAGCCACAGGCTGAGCAGCCCCACCAATAGCGCAGAGGCCAACATCACCAGCAAGCCCAGCCATACCGTGCGCTCGGCACCGGCACTAAGGCTGGCGGCTTGCTGATGGGCATCGGCACGCAGTTGCTCGACCAGTTCGCTCATCTGTTCGCTGGCAGCGCGGTCCACGCCCTTGACCGCCTGGTCGCCGGCAACCGGGTCGCCGCCCGCCGCCAGAAATGCCTGTCGCCCTTGCGCGTAGGCCTGGCCCAGCTGCCGATGGCTGTCACGCAGTTGCTGCAACTGCGCCTTGAGCCTGGCGTCGCTGCTGTCGATCAATTGCCCGAGCAGTTGCTGCACCTGCTGCTCGCGCGCCTGGAACTGCTGCCAGTACTTGTCCAGGTCAGCCGGCTGGCGCCCGCGCAACAGCACGTTCTTCCATTCCTGCACCTGGATCTTGAACTGCAGGTTGGCTTCGTCGATCAATTGCGAGGCCCGCAGCGGCCCGTCGACCAGCTCGGCGTAGCCGCGCACGCTGGACGAGAGGAAATGGAAGCACACCAGGGCGATCAGCAACATCGCCACCAGACTGCCGCCAAGCAGGGAGAGAATTTGCACTCTGAGGGATTTACGCAGCATCTTGGATCTCGGAAAACAGGGGGAAGACCGGGGCCGCGCAGGTTGGCAACAGGGTGCAACGCAGCCCGGTTACTGGCAGGCCAAAAAAAGGCTGCCATCAAGCAATGGCAGCCAGGTCGAGCACTTACGCAACAGTTGAGCCAGATACTCTCAGGCAAATACTACAGAAATGTTACAAGGCCGCTACTTACTACCCTGTGGTGAACTGCAAGGCCGCCAGCCGCGCATAAAGCGGGCTTTCTTCGATCAACTGGCGATGCGTCCCCACTGCCACCAGCCGGCCCTTGTCGATGACCGCGATACGGTCGGCATGTTGTACGGTCGCCAGGCGATGAGCGATCACCAGGGTGGTGCGCCCGGCCATCAGGCTGGGCAACGCCTGCTGGATCAGGTGTTCGCTTTGCGCGTCGAGAGCGCTGGTGGCTTCGTCCAGCAACAGGATCGGTGCATCGACCAGCAACGCACGGGCGATGGCCAGGCGTTGTCGCTGCCCGCCAGACAGACCGATGCCACCCTCGCCCAACGGTGTCTGGTAGCCCTGCGGCAGTTGCCGGATGAATGCGTCGGCATGCGCACCACGGGCCGCTGCCTCGACCTCGGCCAGGGTCGCCTCGGGCCGGCCGTAGCGGATGTTGGCCTCGACCGTACCGCGAAACAGCGAAGGGTTTTGTGCCACCAGGGCGAACTGCTGGCGCAGTTGATCGGGTTCGAGTTCGGCAATCGCCCGGCCATCGAGCAGGATGCGCCCTTGCTGGGGATCATAGAAGCGCAGCAACAAATCGAACAAGGTCGACTTGCCCGCGCCCGAGGGCCCTACCAGCGCCACGGTCTGCCCCGGTTCGATGGCCAGGCTCAGGCCATCCACAGCCGCCACCGAGGGGCGTGACGGGTAAGCGAACACCAACTGCTGCAGTTCGATACGCCCACTGGCCCGCTGCTGCGGCAGCACCTGCGCCACGGCGGGCGGCAGGATTGCACTGCGCGCCGCCAACAGTTCGGCAATGCGTTCGGCCGCGCCCGCCGCCCGCTGCAACTCGCCGATCACCTCGCTGAGGGTGCCGAAGGCACTGCCGACGATCAGGCTGTAGAACACGAAGGCCGCCAGTTCGCCTGCGGAAATGCGCCCGGCGATCACATCCATGCCGCCAACCCATAACATCACCCCCACCGCCCCCAGCACCAGCACGATCACCAGGGTGATAAGCCACGCACGCTGGGCTATCCGCTGCCGGGCCACGGCAAACGCCGCTTCGACCGTGGCGGCGAACAGCTCGCGGTCGTGCGCCTGGTGGTTGTAGGCCTGCACGGTCTTGATCTGCCCGAGGGTCTCGGCCACATAGCTGCCCACATCGGCCACCCGGTCCTGGCTCTGCCGCGACAGGCTGCGTACCCGGCGGCCGAACAGCAGGATCGGCGCGAGCACCAGCGGCAGCGCTACTACCACGATGCTGGTGAGCTTGGGGTTGGTGATGAACAGCAACACCACGCCACCAATCACCATCAACGCGTTGCGCAGGAACATCGACAGCGATGAACCGATTACCGATTGCAGCAAGGTGGTGTCAGCGGTCAGGCGCGACTGGATCTCGGAGCTGCGGTTGTCTTCGAAAAACCCGGGATGCAAGCCGATCAGGTGGTCGAACACGGCCCGACGGATATCGGCCACGCAGCGCTCGCCGATCCACGATACCAGGTAGAAGCGGCTGAAGGTCCCCACCGCCAGGGCAAACACCAGCAGCAGGAACAGCCCGATGGTCTGGTTGAGCTGATGCGCAGAGCGGGTCATGAAGCCCTGGTCCACCAGCAGGCGGATGCCCTGGCCCATCGACAGGGTGATACCGGCGGTGACTACCAGGGCAAGCAAGGCCAGCAGCACCTGGCGACGGTACGGGCGGACGAAGTGCCAACCCAGGCGCAAGGCGCGGCGTTGACGCGAGGAAACCGATTCGGGCATGGCACGGACCACTATGGTGGGGAATCCGCAGCCTACCACTCATCCAGGTTCGGGGAAGCCTTGCAAGGTTGCTATAGCGTATCGGTCTAAGCACGCTATGGAGCTTCACGGCCGTTTCTGCTGGACTGTGCCTGCCGTGACCCTGCAGGCACTGTCACAGGCCAGTCACGGCACAGGGTTATCCTGCGCTTGAACCTGATGAGGAGACAATACATGAGCTTGCAGCATGGCAGCGACAACCAGAAGCCCCGGACCACCCCGCAACCTCAGGTGTGCGGCTCGATCATCGACGCCCAGGGGCGTGAAGTACCGATCACCGAGCAGATGATCCAGAAGGCCTGCAAGGCCCTGGAAGAGAGCCGGGTCGAGCGCGTACGCAAAGGTTGATCGGCGAATTCTTGCAACCCGGCGCTTGCGCCGGGTTTTTATTTGCCTTGGGCAATCCTGACAGACCAGCTCAACCTTCTTCGCGGGCTTGCCCGCTCCCACAGGTCCCCCATTGACCTCAGGGTCTGTGTGGTCCCTGTGGGAGCGGGCAAGCCCGCGAAGAGGCCGGTACAGCTTTCAGAAGGCTGTCAGACCAACACCCCACCCAAGGCACTGACCAACTGCGCCAACTGCGGTGACTCCCCGCGCAAGCGCACCGCCAGCCCCTCGATCTCGCGCCGCGGCGGGTACTGCTTGCGCAACTGGTCGAACGCTGCACGCTGTTGCTGCGGGTCGTCGCTGAGGCTACGACGGAAATCGGCATCGTCGCGGCGTGGGTCGTACACCGCGCGGCACAGGGTGGCCAAGGCCCAGGCCGGTTCGGTGCCGGCATCCAGCTCGATCTGCGCCAGCGGCGGTCGCGGCAGCAGGTCGGCCAGTTGCACCTGTTCATCCACACCGAGGAAGCGGCACAGCGCCTGGTAGATCTGCGCCGTACCACGCTGGCGGCCATCGAGGCTGTAGCCGGCAATGTGCGGCGAAGCCAGCGTGCACAGGTCAGCCAGTTGCAAGTCGACCTGTGGCTCGCCCTCCCACACATCCAGCACCGCATGCACGTCTTCGCGTTCCAGCAGCAGTTCGCGCAGGGCGGCGTTGTCCACCACCGGGCCACGGCTGGCGTTGACCAGCCACGCTCCCGGGCGCAGCTGCGCCAGCTGCGCCTGGCCCAGCAGGTGCCAGGTCGGGTGCTCGCCGCCACGCTGCAAGGGGGTGTGCAGGCTGATCACATCGCACTGTTGCAGGATGGTCTCGAGGCTGACGTAATCGCCGCCCTCGGCGGCCTGGCGCAGCGGGTCGCATACCAGTACCTTCCAGCCCAGGCCGTGCAGCACCCGCACCAGGCGGCCACCGACCTCACCCGCGCCCACCACGCCATACACGCGCTCGGGCAGTGCCACGCCATCCAGCTCGGCCAGGGTCAGCAGGCTGCCCAGCACGTAATCGACCACACCACGGGCATTGCAGCCCGGCGCGCTGCTCCAGCGGATACCGGCCTCGGCAAAGTAGTCCAGGTCGAGGTGGTCGGTGCCGATGGTGCAGGTGCCGACAAATCGTACGCGGCTGCCTTCGAGCAACTGGCGATCGACCTTGGTCACCGAGCGCACCAGCAGGATGTCGGCGTCCTTGACGCTGGCGGCGTCGAGGCTTCGGCCCGGGTAACGGCGAATTTCGCCGAACCCCTGGAAGAAGGCATCGAGCAGCGGGATGTTCTCGTCGGCAACTATCAGCATGGCGCTCTCCTGTCTGGGGAACGCAGTGTAGGCGTAACGCCGGGCGTGTTCCAGAGCGGTTCAGTCGGCTTTCTTGCGGATCCAGTACAGGAAGGTACCGGCGTCCTCTTGCTGCTGCAGCAGTTCGTGGCCGAGGAAGTTGCAGAACTTGGGGATATCGCGGCGGGTAGAGGGGTCGGTGGCGATGACCTTGAGCAGGCCGCCAGCGGCCAGGTCACGCACGTGCTGGTGCAGCATCATCACCGGTTCCGGGCAGTTCAGGCCGGTGGCGTCGAGGATGGCGTCGGGGGTGAAATCGGTCATGGGGGGCTCCGCAAATGATCGCTATTGTCGCGCATCGCGCGACGTGCTCCAAGCACCGCCTGCGAACACACCGAGCCTTGCTCTTGCTCTTGCTCTTGCTCTTGCTCTTGATCTTGATCTTGATCTTCGCGACTTCAGGAGGCCGAGCAGAGGTCTTGCGGAGGGAGGTGACGGGCATGGATGCCCGTCAAGCGCTGAGGCCCCATGGATGGGGCCTGCAGCGCGTACTCCCGGGAGCAAGACCGGCGCGAGGGAACCCCGGAGCGTAGCGTAGGGGCCGGATGATGGGAGCGCAGCGTTTTTTGGTGGGCCTGCCCCGTGACAACGGACGCCAAGAAGCGATCCTTACATCGCTATCTTGGAGGTTGCCATGTACCCAACCACTCGCCGCAACTACACCGATGAGTTCAAGATTCAGGCCGTTGCGCTCGCCGAAACGCTCG